>QHWQ01000294.1 GCA_003222635.1 Acidobacteriota bacterium
AGATGTGTGTCGTCGACGAGCTGGCCCACACCAACGCCCCGGGCAGCGAACACGAGAAGCGGTACCAGGACGTGCTGGATCTGCTCGACGCGGGCATCAGCGTGCTGACGGCGGTGAACATCCAGCATCTGGAGACACTGAACGACGCGGTCAGCCGCGTCACGGGCGTGCGCGTGCGCGAGACGGTGCCCGACACGTTTCTCGATCGCGCGGATGAAGTCGTGAACGTCGACGTGACGGTTCAGGAACTGCAGACGCGCCTCCGGCAGGGAAAAGTCTACAAGCCGGAGAAGGTGGAGCAGGCACTCACGAACTTCTTCCGCGAGACGAACCTCTCGACGCTGCGGGAGCTGGCGCTGCGCGCCGTGGCGGATGAAGTGGGCGAGAAGGCCGCCTCGCATCGGCAGCGCGAGGGCCTCGAGCCGGCCCTCATTCCCGAACGCGTGATGGTCTGCATGAGCTCGAATGCCGATGCGCCGCGAGTGCTGCGCACCGGTTCCCGGATTGCCGGGCGGCTCGGTGCGCGATGGTACGCGGTCTATGTCGAGACGCCGCGCGAGGCGCCAGGACGCATCGCACCGACCGATCGCGACGCCTTACAGCGCAACATCACGCTCGCCGAAAGCCTTGGTGCGACCGTCGTGCGCGTGAAAGCGGATCGCCCGGCGGACGGGCTCATCGCCTTCGCCAAGCGCGAAGGGATCACGCACGTCATCTTCGGCCAGAGCGCCCGCAATCGGCTCGAGATTCTCATGAAAGGATCGACGCTCAATCGCTTCCTGCAGGAGGTCCGCGACGCCGCCGTGCAGGTGGTCCCGCTAGATCAGGCGTAGCTTCCACCAGCGCCGCACGGCCACGAGCGACCAGATCGCTTCGACAATCCCGAACGGCCAGGCGCCCTGCAGGAATCCATAGGCCGATCCCAGCGCGCACGCACCCGCAAATGCCAGTACGAACCAGCGACTGCGATCCTCTAGGGCGTAGCACACCAGCATCGCCGACACCGCAAATAACCCGAACGCTGTCAGCCTGTCCACGCGAGAATTATTGTAAGGAATGATGCGCGCGCTGACGTTCGTCCTGCTCGTCGCGTTTCTCGCCGCGCCGCACGCGCAGGAGCGGCCGCTGCCGGACTTCGACACGTTCGCCGCGCAGGTGAAGGTGCACCTCGCCACGGACGAGGAGCGGCAGGCCGGCTACATGTTTGTCGAGCGGCGCACCGAACAGCGGCTCGATTCGTCGGGCCAGACGCAGCACGAATCGGTCAAAGTCTACGAGGTCTACCCGGGACTTCCCGGCGAGGAGCGCTATCGACGGCTGATCGAAGAGGACGGCAAGCCGCTGCCGCCGGCCAAGCTGGCCGAGCGCGATCGCGAGCGGCAGAAGGACGTCGAAGACTACGCGAAGAAGATGGAGAACGTCCGCGATCGTCAGAAGGCGACGCAGGAATACGACAAGGCGCGCCGCCACTACAACGAAGCGATCGACGACATCTTCCGCGTCTACGACATCCAGATGATCCGTCGCGAGGCGATCGACGGCCACGACACGATTCTTGCGACGCTGACGCCGAAGCCGAACGTCAAGCCGCTGACGAAGGACGGCGGCATCATGCGCCACTTCAAGGCGCGCGCCTGGATCAGCGAGTCGGACTACGAGCTGGTGCGCGTCGAAATCGAAGCGGTCGACAGCCTCTCGATCGGCATGGGACTGCTCGCGAAGATCGACAAGGGGACGACGGCGAGCTACGAACGCCGCAAGGTGAATAACGAGGTGTGGCTGCCGGCGAAGGTGACGTGGACGGCCGGTGCGCGCGTGCTTCTCCTCAAACGCCTGCGCGTCCGAGGCATCGCGGAGTTTTCCGGCTACCGCAAGTTCACGGTCGATACGTCGACGACCTACGCGACCGGAGCCAGCCAATGAGCGCGGGCAGCAGCGAAATCGCGATCACGACCATCACGACCACGTCGATGCGCTTGTCGATGCCGGGAATGACGTTGCCGAGCAGATACCCGCCAAGCGTCATGATCGCGATCCACGCGATGGCGCCAATCACGTTGTAGCTGGCGAAGCGGCGATAGCTCATGCCCGCGACGCCGGCGACGACCGGCGCGAACGTCCGGAGGATCGGCGCGAACTGCGCGACGATGATCGTGATGCCGCCGTGGCGCTCGTAGTAGTCGTGCGTCATCTGCAGGTGCTCGCGCCGGAAGAGCAGCGAGTCCGGCCGGCCGTAGAGCGCCTTCCCGGCGCGCTTGCCAATCTGATACCCGGTCGCGTTCCCCAGGATGGCCGCGGGGATCAACGTCACGATCAGCAGCGTGAGGTTCAAATCGCCCCGTGCGGCAAACAGTCCCGCGGTAATCAGCAGCGAGTCGCCGGGCAGGAAGAAGCCGGCGAGCAATCCGGTCTCCGCAAAGATGATGAGCGGCAGCCCGTACTGACCCACGACACGGATCAGTTCCGGGACGTTGTAGACGGTGTGAAAAAGATTTTGAATGAAATTCACGAAATTGTGGCGAGCGCGGACGAGAGATCTTCTTTGAGGTCGTCAATGTCTTCGATGCCGACCGAGACACGGACCAGATCGTCCGTCACGCCGATCTGCTGACGCATATCCGCCGGCACGGACGCATGCGTCATCGTCGCCGGATGGCTGATGAGCGTCTCGACGCCGCCGAGGCTTTCGGCGAGCGCCATCAGCCGCACGTTGTTCAGCACGGCGCGCGCGTTGTCGAGCGAGCCGAGTGTGAACGAGATGAGCCCGCCGAACCCGCGCATCTGTCTGCTCGCCAGCGCATGCTGCGGATGCGCCGGCAAGCCGGGATAGTGCACGCGTGTCACCTTCGGATGTGACGCGAGGAACTCGGCGAGCGCCATCGCGTTCGCGTTGTGCCGCTCCATCCGGATGGGCAGCGTCTTGGTGCCGCGCAACACGAGCCACGCATCCATCGGGCCGATGATCGCGCCCTCGGCGTTCTGCACGAACCGCAGCCACTCGATGTGGTCGTCGCGTGTGGCGACGACCACGCCGCCCACGCTGTCGCTGTGGCCGTTGAGAAACTTCGTCGTGCTGTGGACGACGAGATCCGCGCCGAACTCGATCGGCCGCTGCACGTACGGGCTCGCGAAGGTGTTGTCGACGACAACGAAGACGTGGCGTCTGTGCGCGGCCTCGCACGCGGCGGCGAGATCGGTCAGGCGCAGCGTCGGGTTGGTCGGCGTCTCGAGGAAGAGCATCTTCGTCTTCGGCCCGATCGCCGCTTCGATGTCCGCCGTCTTCGATGTGTCGACGTAGGTGAAGTCGAGCTGATACTTCCGCAGCACGCGCTCGAACAGCCGATAGGTCCCGCCGTAGGTGTTGTCGGTGACGACGACGTGATCGCCGGACTGGAGCAGCGTCATCACCGCGCCTTCGGCGGCCATGCCTGACGCGAAGGCAAACGCGGCCTTGCCGTTCTCGATCGCCGCAATGTTGGCCTCGAGCGCGGCGCGCGTCGGGTTCTGCGTGCGCGCGTACTCGTAGCCCTTGTGCTGGCCGAGCGCCTCCTGGACGTAGGTGGAGGTCTGGTAAATCGGGGTGATGATGGCGCCTGTCGAGGGATCCGGAACCTGGCCCGCGTGGATGCAAATAGTGCTGAATCTGGCCGTTTCGCGCAGTTTCACGAGACGACAGCGTACCATACCGACGTGGGGTTTCTCTGGCGCGTCCGGCGCAAGCTGACGCTGTCCTACGTCTTCATCGGGTTCGTCCCGATCCTGCTCATCGTCGTCTTCTTCCTCCTCTGCGGCCTGCTGCTCTTCTTCAACGTCAGCTCGTACCTCGTGCAGTCGCGCGTCAGCGCGCTGGTGGACGAGACGCGGTTCCTCGCGGAGGCGACGGCGATCGAGCTCGCACAGGCGCCCGATGACCCCACATTCGACGAGGTGCTGACGCGGCGGCAGGAAGCGGCATCCGCGCGCTATCACGGCGCATCGATCGTCGTCGTGCCGACGATGAGAACGTGCGGACCCGCGACGTC
>QHWQ01000027.1 GCA_003222635.1 Acidobacteriota bacterium
ATGTGGCGCCCCGCGCAGTACTGCCACCGCACGTCGCCGATGCTGACGCAGTTCAAGGGGTACGGCGTCTACACGGTGCCGCGCATCGAGCTGCAGCTGGCGGGCACGTTCCGCAGTACGCCGGGCAACGACATCAATGCGGCGTTTGCCGCCAGCAACCAGTACCTGACCGCAAACTCGACGCTCGGCCGGGCGCTTTCAGGTGGAGCGGCAAATCTTACCGTCGGGCTGCTGTCACCCAACGGCACGTTCGTCGACCGCCGCAACGAGCTCGACCTCCGGTTCGGCAAGATCCTGCATGGCGGAAAAAGCCGCTCCATCGTCAGCCTGGACATCTACAATGCGCTGAATACGGATGCCCTGGTGAACGTGAATCAGAACTTCGCGGCGTGGATGCGGCCGACGGAGATTCTCAACGCCCGGCTCGCGAAGTTCAGCGTGCAGTTTGATTTTTGACCGTCCGCCTGAAGGCGGACACTACCGATCGGGACACGACGATCGGTAGTGTCCGGCTTTAGCCGGACCTCGGTCCGAGGAGATCGTATGAACGTCCCGAGACCAATTGTCGCCGCGGCGATCCTCGCCGCGGCGCTTGTGATGCCGGGCCGCGCCTACGCGCAGATCGATTTCAGCGGCGTCTGGGCGCCGATCTTTCACGAGGATCAACCGGAACGCGTCCCGGGACCGGATGTCGGCGACTACGCGGGCCTTCCGATCAACGACGCGGCGCGCATGAAGGCGGACACGTGGGACGCGTCGATCCTCACGCTGCCGGAACATCAGTGCAAGCCGCACCCCTCCACCTACGGCTTCCGTGGCGTCGGCAATCTCCGCATCTGGCTCGATTTCGACGACGCCACGCAGAAGCTGATCAAGATCAACACGCAGATTCAGTGGATGGAACAGAAGCGCGAGATCTGGATGGACGGCCGCCCGCATCCGCCTGACTACGCCGCGCACACGTGGCAGGGCTTCTCGACGGCACACTGGGAGGGGCCGGTGCTCGTCGTCGATACCACGCATCTCAAGCAAGGCTGGATGCGGCGCAACGGGCTCGCGCTGAGCGATCGCGCGACGATGGAGGAGCGCTTCATCCGTCACGGCGATTTGCTGACGCACATCTTCATGATCACGGACCCGGTGTACCTCACCGAACCGCTCGTCAAGAGCAACGGGTTTCGCCTGACGGCCAACGGCATCGTGGATCCGTATCCGTGCGAGTCGGTCGATGAAGTCGTCCGTGAGAAGGGAGTCGTGCCGAGCCATCTTCCGGGGACGAATGAGGCCTCCGAGGAGTTCGCGGCGAAACACCACCTGTCGGTCGAAGGCGTGCGAGGTGGCGCGGCGACGGCGCTCCCGGAGTTTGCCAAGAAGGCAGCGGCGCCGTGATGCGCGCGTTCGCGGCTGGCATCGTCGTTGCGGCGCTGCTGACTGCCGCGCCGGTTCGTGCCCAGACGGGCGCGGCGCCGGATTTCTCCAACATCGAGATCCACTCGCTCCACGTCCAGGGAAGCGTCTGGATGATCGTCGGCGGCCCGTTCAATGCGGCGGTGTCGATCGGCAACGACGGCGTGCTGGTCGTCGACACGATGGTGGAACCGCTTGCGGACAAGTTCCTCGCGGAGATCAGGAAGCTCGCCGGCGACAAACCCATTCGCTACGTCATCAACACGCATTTCCATGCGGATCACACCGGGGGCAACGCGAAGGTGATCCCCGCCGGCCAGTCGATCATTGCCGGCAATTTCGCCGCGCAGGTCGGCGCGGCCGCGGCGAACCAGGCCAACGTCATCGCGCACGAGAACACGCAGATCCGCATGATGAGCGACCTGAAGCCGGCGCCGCCGTTCATCGCGATGCCGACCGACACGTTCTTCACGGAGGCCAAGGATCTCTACTTCAACGGCGAGGCGGTCCAGATTCTCCACCAGCCTTCCGCGCACACCGACGGGGATGTCATCGTCTTTTTCAGGAAGTCGGACGTGATCGTGGCGGGTGACGTCTACATCAACACGACGTTCCCGATCGTGCAGCTCGATCAGGGCGGCAGCTTCCAGGGAATCATCGACGCGCTGAACCGGATCGTCGACCTGACGGTGCCGGCGGAGAAACAGGAAGGCGGCACGTACGTGATTCCGGGACACGGCCATCTCGCTGACGAAGCGGATGTCGTCGAGTACCGCGACATGAACACGATTCTCCGAGACCGCTTCCTCGATGCGATCAAGAAGGGGAGGACGCTGGAGCAGATCAAGGCATCGCGCCCGGTGCTCGACTACGAGGGTCGCTACGGCGCTACGAGCGGGTTCTGGACGACGGATAACTTCATCGAGGCGGCGTACCGCAGCCTCAGTCAGCCGGCGAAGAAAACGAGTCAGGTGCGGTGACGTCATGAGACTGACGGCAGTCGTACTGTTCGCGGCGGCGCTGCCCGCCGGCCAATCGCTGCTCTCGGCGCAGGCGCCACAGGCGCCGCAGGCGCCGCAGGGGGCTCAGGGACGCGGCGGGCAGGCGCCGCAGCCGCCACCGCCGCCACCGACACCTCGCGCAGCCGCGCCGATCGATCTCACCGGCTACTGGGTCTCGATCGTCAACGAGGACTGGCGCTGGCGGATGGTGACGCCGCCGAAGGGCGATTACTCGAGCGTTCCGCTGAACGACGCGGGACGGAAGCTCGCGGACACATGGGACACCTCGAAGGACGGACGCTGCGACGCGTACGGCGCCGCGGCGCTGATGCGCATGCCGACGCGGTTGCATGTGACGTGGGAAACGGACACGGTTCTGAAAATCGACACGGACGCGGGGCAGCAGACGCGGCGGCTGTTGTTCGACAAGTCACGTCCGGCGCCCGTCACGCGATCGTTACAGGGTTTCTCCATCGCTGAATGGGAACGGCCGGCGCGCGCGGGCGGCGCGGGGCGTGGCGGCCGCGGCGGAGATGCGGGCCCGGCTCCGGGCGCAAATCTCAAGGTGATCACCAACCATCTGAGCGGCGGCTGGCTTCGCAAGAATGGCGTGCCGTACAGTGAGGATGCGGTGGTGACCGAGTACTTCGATCGCTTCGCAGCGCCGAATGCCGACGAGTGGCTCGTCGTCACGACGATGGTGACGGATCCGAAGTATCTGAATACCGACTTCGTGACGAGCTCGCACTTCAAGAAGGAGCCGGACGGTTCCAAGTGGAGCCCCTCGCCCTGCAAGGCCAGCTGACTAGGGTGCATCGACCGGCGTGCCGCCCGGCCCCCTGCGCAGCGCGGGGTCGGAGCTGAGCACCGAGCCGTCGGCCTTCGTCACGCTGACGAGAATCGCGGCCGGACGGCCATCCTTGAGAGGATGGCCTTTCACCGTCACTTTCTCGCCCGGCTTCAACAGGCTGACCTTGATGCCGGCGCGCAGCAGCGTGCTCGGACCTTCGGCCTCGAAACCCCAGTCCACGGTTTGACCCGTCTTGTCGACAACCTGGACAAAGAGCCAGGAGTGCGGGTTTGTGTACTGAAACTCGCGGATGGTTCCGGTCAGGTCGACGTTGGCATCCCGGTCGTACGCGGCCGCGGAGTGATGCGCGGAGGCAGGCACGGTTCCGATGACCAGTACGCCGGCGCCAAGGATCGTGGCAAACGTTCGCTTCACTGGCTCCTCCTCATGTGGCGATGTGATGCGCGCGCTGTTTACTTTGCCGCCGGCGTCTCGCCCGGTCCGGTAATCAGCGAGTTGGGGTCTTTGTATCCCTTCTCACCCTTGAGGATGAACTGCGTGCTGCCATCCGGCGTCTTGACGACATTGTTGTTTTCTTCGCACGACCACATGTTGATGCGGAGGTCGGGAGTCTTCACGCGCACGTACCGGTTCACCACGTGCCACGGTTCCACCAGCGACAGCGGATCGTAGACCGTGATGTCGTCTTCGATGACGTCGGCGCCGACTTTTCGAATCCGTTCCACCGTGCTCACCTTGTCGCTGTAGTCCGGCTGACCGCGGTTGTACTGCCCTTCCTTGTTGTTGATCGTGTGGACGACGAGCGTGTCGCCATCCCAGAAGCCGATCGAATCTCCCGTCCACGTGGGATAGGCCTCGTCCTCGGGCACATGGCCGCGTCCATCGGTGTAGATGCGGCGCACCTCGCTTTGCTGCTCGTTGATCCACCAGACCTCTTCCGGTCGAACGATGAATTCGCGAAGGAACGGTTCGGTGATCCAGCGAGGAAAGCCTGCTGGCAGGCAATAGCTGAGGTGATCCCACTCGATGCCGCGTTTCTGATCGGCGAGCTTCTTCTCGAACTTCGCGCGATACTCGGGCGTCAGTTTCGCGCTGGTGGGGGAATAGTTCGGGATTCTGGGATCGAACCTCGTGCCGCCGTCATGCGACCAGATGCCGGTCCAGTCGGGGAGTTGGTTCCACGTCAGCGTCGCGCCACCGCCGGCTTTCTGCTTCAGCTCGAGGAAGTGCTGTTCCGACTGCTTGTACCACTTCTCGTAGTCCTGGGCGGCGGCGGTATGTGGCAAGAACAAGAAGATGTGAACGATGATGATCGCGACGCCAGCGGCCGTTCGCGGGGAGAACACCTGCATGGCAACTCCTTCTCTCGAGCGTAGACTTTACTCCAGTGCCCGATTCCTCCATATACTTACGCGCCATGAGCATTGCAGCAAAACAGGAAGCGGCGGGGCTCGATGTCGAGAAGGCCCTGCACATGTACCGGGGGATGGTGGCCATTCGAGCCTTCGAAGAGCGGGCGAACGATCTCTACACGCGCGCGCTCATGCCGGGATTGGCACACCTATATATAGGGGAAGAGGCGATAGCGGTCGGCGTCTGCGAGGCGCTGCGGCCAGACGACTACATCACCAGCACGCACCGGGGCCACGGCCATTGCCTCGCCAAGGGCGCGGTGCCGAACCTGATGTTCGCGGAGCTGCTCGGCAAGGAGGCCGGCTACTGCAAAGGGAAGGGCGGATCGATGCACATCGCCGATCCCGCCACCGGCAACCTGGGCGCGAACGCGATCGTGGGCGGCGGCTCGACGCTGGCGACCGGGGCGGCGTACGCCTCGAAGATGCTCGGGCAGGATCGCGTCGCGGTCTGCTTCTTCGGCGAAGGCGCGCTCGGCCAGGGCGTCCTCTACGAATCGATGAACCTCGCACAACTCTGGACACTGCCGGTGCTCTACGTGTGCGAGAACAACATGTACTGCGAGTACACGCACTACTCCGAGACGACGGCTGGCGACATTCCGAGCCGCGCCACGGCGTTCGGCCTCGCGTCGGAAACGGTTGATGGCCAGGACGTTCGCGCGGTGCACGCGGCCGCATCGAAGATGGTGGAGCGCGCGCGGCGCGGCGACGGCCCCGGCTTTCTGTTGATGAACACCTATCGGTTCCGCGGCCATCACGTCGGCGACATCGCGCGCGACTACTACCGGTCGAAGCAGGAAGAACAGCGCTGGATGGCGGACCGCGATCCGATCGCGATCTTCGGCGGCTGGCTCGTGTCGGAAGGGCTCGCGGACAAGGGCGCGCTCGATCGCCTCGAAAAGGAGGTGGCCGCCGAGATGGATGCCGCCGTCGAATTCGCGAAGAACGCGCCGTACCCCGATGCGCAGCGCGTGGATGAGGACGTCTATGCCTGACACCGCGATTCATCCCGAGCGAAGTCGAGGGACTGCCGTTCGGGAAATCAGCTACGCCGACGCGATCCGCGAGGCGCTTGCCGAGGAGATGCGGCGCGATCCGACCGTCTTCGTCATCGGCGAGGATGTCGCCGAGGCGGGCACGCCGTTCAAGGTCGTCAAGGGGCTCGTCGAAGAATTCGGCAAGACGCGTGTCGTCGATACGCCGATCTCGGAGGCAGGATTCACCGGCCTCGCCGTCGGCGCGGCGATGGCGGGCATGCGGCCGGTCGTCGACATCATGTTCGGCGACTTCATGACGCTCATCATGGACCAGGTCGTCAATCAGGCCGCGAAGATCCACTACATGTCGGGCGGCAAGTGGAAGGTCCCGATGGTGATTCGCGCGACGATGGGGGCGACGCGGCGGTCGGCGGCGCAGCACTCGCAGTCGCTGCACGCGTGGCCGAGCCACATCCCGGGATTGAAGGTGGCGATTCCCTCGACGCCATACGACGCCAAGGGTCTGCTCAAGGCCGCGATCCGCGACGACAATCCCGTCGTCGTCTTCGAGGACAAGATCTCGTACGCGAAGGTGAAGGGGCCGGTGCCGGACGAGGACTACGTGATCCCGCTCGGCGTCGCGGACATCAAGCGCGAGGGGAGCGACATCTCGATCGTCGCCACGAGCAGCATGGTGCAGGTGGCGCTCGGCGCCGCGACGATGCTCGAGGAAATCGGCATCGATGCGGAGGTCGTCGACCCGAGGACGACATGGCCGCTCGACGAGAAGACGCTCATCGAATCGGTCAAGAAGACGTCGCGCTGCATCGTCGTGGACGAGGGGTATTTCAGGTACGGCGTCACCGGCGAGATCGCGTCGGTGATTGCGGAAGGCGCGTTCTACGATCTCGACGGTCCCGTCCGGCGACTCGGCGCGCGCCACGTGCCGATCCCGTTCGCGCCGCCGCTCGAGGACGCGACGGTTCCGAACGAGCGCGACGTCGTCGCGCTCGCACGGCAGATGTGCAACAAGTAGGGGGAGACCAATGGCGCTGAAAACCTACGGCACGATGGGCGTGGACTGGGAGGAGCGGGTCGATTACGACCGGCTGCGGCGCGAGCGGCTCGCGCGCATCAAGGACCTGCTGGCCAAATCGTCAATGGGCGCGTTGCTCTGCTTCGACATGAACAACGTGCGCTACATCACCTCGACCCACATCGGCACGTGGGCGCAGGACAAGAACAGCCGCTTCACGCTGCTGCCGCAGAAGGACGAGCCCATCCTGTGGGACTTCGGCTCCGCGGCCCGCCACCACCAGCTGCATTGCCCGTGGCTTGGCGAGCGCTCCCGCGCCGGCATTCCGTCGATGCGCGGCGCGATGACGCCCGAGATGGGACGCGCCGAGGACGTCGCAAAGAAGATTCGCATCGAGCTGGAGATGCGCGGGCTCCACAAGGAGCCGCTTGGCGTGGACATCATCGAGCCCGACGTGATGATGGCGCTGCAGCGCGAGGGCATCTCCATCGTCAACGGCCACGCGCTGCTGTGCGAGGCGCGCGAGATCAAGACCGAAGACGAGATCACGCTGCTCAACATGTCGGCGATGATGGTGGACGCGGCGTACTACGATCTCTACAAGGCGATGAAGCCGGGGATGCGCGAGAACGAGGCGGTCGCGCTCGTCGCCGAACGGCTGTACGACATGGGCTCCGAATACGTCGAGGGCGTCAACGCGATCTCCGGCGAACGCTGCAGTCCGCATCCGCATCTGTTCTCCGATCGCGCGCTTCGGCCCGGCGACCCGGTCTACTACGACATCCTTCACTCGTACATGGGCTATCGCACCTGCTACTACCGGACGTTTGCCGTCGGCTCGGCGCCGCGCGCGCTGGTCGATGCGTACAAGCGCTGCCGCGATTACCTCGACGCGTCGATCGAGCTGATTCGGCCCGGGCGGCTGACGTCAGAGGTCGCGTCGGTCTGGCCGCGGGCGCAGGAGTTCGGCTTCCCGAGCGAGGAGGCCGCCTTCGCGCTGCAGATGGGGCACGGCATCGGCCTCGCCATCTGGGAGCGGCCGATGATCAGCCGTCTCGTGTCGCTGGAGCATCCGCACGAGATCAAGCCCGGAATGGTGTTCGCGCTCGAGACGTTCTGGCCGTCGACCGACGGCTGGAGCGCCGCGCGCATCGAGGAAGAGATCGTCGTGACGAAGACGGGTCACGAGGTCATCACGCGCTTTCCGGCGGAGGAGCTGCTCGTCGCCGGTGCGCCGTTCGTCACGGTCGGCGGCACGCTGCCGATCATCCGTGAGACCGAGGCGCCGCCGAATCCGCAGGTGGTGGAGATGATTGCGAAGGCGGCGCGCGCCGAAGCGGACGCAGGCGAAAAGGTGGGCGCGAGCAGCTAAATGGCCGTCAGCGTGGTCATGCCTGCGCTGGAGATGGCGCAGGAAACCGGCAAGCTCATTTCGTGGCTGAAGCGGGAGGGCGAGCCGGTCCGCAAGGGCGAGATGCTGCTGGAGGTCGAAACCGACAAGGCGGTCGTCGAAATCGAGGCGGCCGCCGACGGCATCCTCGCCGGAGTCACCGCAAAGCCTGGAGACGTGGTCCATGTCGGCCACACGATCGCGTGGCTCGTGCAGCCGGGCGAAGCCCCGCCCGCTGCCGCTGCGCCGGCCGCGGCCACCGCACGCGCCGTCACCGCACCGGCGGCGATCAGCAGCGCGCCTGCCGCACGTGCCAGCGGTGCGCCGCGCATCTCGCCGAAAGCGCGCCGCCTCGCACAGGAAACAGGCCTTGATATCAACAGTTTGAAGGGTTCCGGTCCCGGGGGCGAAATTCTCGCCGACGACATTCTGGCGGCTGCAAGGGAGTCGGAGTCAGGTGATGGGGCGACTCAACCCCTTGAGTCGGGTCGTCACCCGACTCTGACTCCGACCATCGGTCGACTCATGGCCGAGCGGACGACGCAGAGCTGGACGACAGTCCCGCACTTCTTCGTGACGCGCGATGTTGATGCGGGCGCGCTGAATGACGCCCGCGAACGGGAGCGATCGCGTAACGCAAAGGTGACGCACACCGATCTACTGGTCGCGCTCGTCGCGCGCACGCTCGGCAAACATCCTCGACTCAACGCGAGTTGGGAGCGCGGCGAGGTCGTCACACATCCGGACGTCAACGTCGCGCTCGCCATCGGCGTCGAAAACGCCGTCGTCACCGCGGTGATTCCGCGGGCGGATCGTGCCGCCATCGGCGACATCGCGACGCGCCGCCGCGAGCTGACCGAACGTGCCCAGGCGGGACGGCTGCAGCCGGCCGACATCACGGGCGCGACGTTTACGATCAGCAATCTCGGCATGTTCGACGTCGACGCCTTCACGGCGATCATCGTGCCGCCGCAGGCGGCGATTCTCGCCGTCGGCGCGATCGCGGATCGCGTCGTGGCGGTGAACGGTCAGCCCGCGGTCAGGCCGATGCTGTCGATGACGCTCTCCTGCGATCACCGCGTCGCGTCGGGCGTGCAGGCGGCCGAGTTCATGCGCGATCTCGCCAACGCGATCAGATCCCCGCAGCTGTAACCACGAAGGCCTCGAGGACGATTTCGCCACGTTTTTCGCGTTAGACTGCGCCGCGATGATCGAAACCTTCAAGAACTTCGTCGGTGGCCAGTGGAAGGCGTCGAAGACCGGCAAGACCTTCGAAAACGAGAACCCCGCGTCGAAGGGAAGCAACCTCGGCTTCTTCCAATCGTCGGGCGCCGACGACATCGACGAGGCGATCGGCGAAGCGGAAATCGCATTCCGCACGTGGCGCCGGACGACGGTCGCCGAACGCCAGCAGTACGTCTCCGAGTTCCTGAGGCTGCTGAAGGAGTCGCGCGAAGAGCTGTCGCGCATCGTCACGCTCGAGAACGGCAAGACGCTGCGCGAATCGCGCGCCGAGGTCGATTCGGCGCTCGTCGAGGGGAACTATCACCTCACGCAGGTGTCCGCCTTCTACGGCCACACCGGACCGGGCGCCGCGCGCGACATCACCACATGGGTGCAGTACGAGCCGCTGGGCCTCGTCTCTGTTATCAGCCCGTGGAACTTTCCCATGAACGTCATGTGCCGGAAGACGCTGCCGGCGCTCCTCACGGGCAATACCGTCGTCTTCAAGCCCGCGTCGTTCACGCCATGGTCCGGCATCTTCATGGCGAGCCTGTTCGAGCGCGCAGGGCTGCCGGCCGGCGTATTCAACTGCGTCACCGGGCTCGGCTCCTCGATCGGCAACCGCATCGTCGAAGATCCTCGCGTCCGCGCGATTTCGTTCACGGGCTCGACCGCGGTCGGCAAGAAGATCCAGGCGCAGGCGGCCGCGAACCTGACGCGCACGCAGCTCGAGCTCGGCGGCAAGAACGCGCTGATCGTGATGGCCGACGCGGATCTCGACGCGACGCTCGACGCCGCGGTCACCGCCGGCTTCTCGAACGCCGGCCAGTGGTGCACGTCGACGAGCCGCATCCTGCTGCAGCGCCCGATCGCGAAATCGTTTCTCGAGAGGCTCGTCGCGCGGTGCGAGCAGATGAACGTTGGCGACGGACTGCTCGACGCGACGCACATGGGACCGGTCGCCGGGCCGCAGCAATACGAGGACATTCGAAACGCGATCTGCCGCGCGCAGACCGACGGCGCGCAGATGATCGCGGGCGGCGACGCACGCGTGTCGGAGGACGGTTACTTCATCCGCCCGACGGTGTTCACCGGCGTCCGCTGCGACATGGAGCTGTTCCGAGAGGAAATCTTCGGACCCGTGCTGGCCATCTCCGAGTTCGACTCACTGGATGACGCGCTGAAGGCGGCGAACGATTCGATCTACGGACTATCGTCGGCGATCTACACGAGCGATCTCCGTGCCGCGCGGAAATACATCGACGGCATCGAGGCCGGCCTCGCGCACGTCAACGTGCACACGGGCTACAAGGAGCCGTCGATGCCCTTCGGCGGCGTGAAGCAGTCAGGCGCTGGCCTGCCCGAGAACAGCGAAAGCGGTCTCGAAGCGTTCGTGAACCGGAAGGCCGTGTATTTACGTTAACGCTGCGAGATTCTTCCGCAGCGTCTCTCCGTCGAGCTCGTGCTCCCAGCGCGACACGACCACCGTTGCCACGCCGTTGCAAAGCATGTTGACGGTGGCGCGGCACATGCTCATGAAGCGATCGAGACCGAGAATGAGCGCCATCCCCGCGACGGGAATCGACGGAATGACCATCAGCGTGGCGACCAGCGCGATGAAGGCCGCCCCCTGAATGCCGACGGCACCCTTGTGCGTCAGAGACGCGACGAGAAACAGCGTGATGTAGTTGCCGAGCGTCAGCTGCACGCCGGTCGCCTGCGCGACGAAGACGGCGGCGAGCGCCATGTAGATGCAGCTTCCATCCGGATTGAACACGTAGCCCGTCGGCGTCACGAGGCCGACCATGGCCTTCGAGCAGCCGAGGTTCTCGAGCTTTCGCATCAGCGACGGCAGCGCCGGGTCGGAGGAGCTGAGCGACAGCGTGAGGACGATCTCCTCGCGGATATATTTGAGGAAGGTGATGATGCTGAAGCCGGCCATCGCGGCGACCGCGCCGAGCACGATGAGCACGAACAGCGCGGACGTGACCCACAGCGTGACGATCAGCTTGGCCAGTGGTCCGAGCGAGCTGAGGCCGTAGCGTCCGACGGTGAACGCCATTGCGCCGAACGCGCCAATCGGAGCGAGCCGCATCAGCATGTTGACGACGCGGAAGACCATCTGCGTCAGGCCTTCGAGCACGTCGGTCACCGGCTTGGCCTTCGCGCCGAGCGACGCCAGCGCGAAGCCGACGAGCAGCGACACGAGGATCACGTTGAGGATGCTGCCGCCCGCGAACGCCCCGACCACGGAGGTCGGAATGATGTTGATGAGGAAGTCGGTGACCGTCTGCGCCTTCGCCTGGCCCGCGTAGCCGGCCACGGCGGTGGCATCGCCCGCCGTCGGCGTCGCGTTGAACCCGGCGCCAGGCTGCGTGAACGCGCCCACCAGCAGGCCGATGAGCAGCGCGATGCTCGTGAGGATCTCGAAGTAGAGCAGCGCCTTGCCGCCGACGCGGCCGACCTTCTTGATACTATCCATGCCGGCAATGCCGGCCGCGACGGTGCAGAAGATCACGAGCGAAATCACCATCGTGATCAACCGGATGAACGCGTCGCCGAGCGGACGCATCGCCTGCGCGGTCTCCGGCCTGACGTACCCGAGAACAATCGCGAGGGCGACACCCAGGAGAACCTGTCCCCACAGGCTCCTGTAAAACGGCTTCCGGGCAGCGGTGGCGGCGGCGGCGGGTGCGGGTCGTGTGACGACAGTGGCCATGGCGGCAGATACTACACCCGATTTGCGTATCCAAGGAGGACTCTCAGTCAATGGCAAACCTCGGCTACATCGGCCTCGGCGCAATGGGCAGCCGCATGGCCGCTCGCCTGATCGACAAGGGACACACCGTCACCGGCTACAACCGCACGAAATCGAAGGCGCAGTGGCTGATCGACCGCGGGATGAAGTGGGGTGAGACGCCGCGGAAGGTCGCTGAGTCGGCTGACATGATCTTCGTGATGGTGACCGACTCGAAAGCACTCGACGGCGTGGCGAACGGCCCTGATGGATTCATTGCCGGCCTCGACAACGGCAAGATCGTGATCGACAGCAGCACGCTGAGTCCGGCGATGAGCCGTGAGGTCGCCGAGAAGGTTCGCGCGAAGGGCGCCGACATGGTCGACGCGCCCGTCTCCGGCAGCGTGGCGACGCTCGAGTCCGGCAAGTTGAGCGTGATGGTTGGCGGGAAGAAGGCGACCTTCGATCGCATCAAGCCGATCCTCGACGACATCGGCCCGAAGGTGACGCACGTCGGCGACAACGGGCTCGCACTGTCGATGAAGATCGCGCACAACCTGAGCCTCGCCGTGCAGATGCTCGCCTTCTGCGAAGGGGTGCTGCTGGCGGAGAAGAGCGGCATCTCGCGCGAGGTCGCGGTCGATGTGCTCACGCACAGCGTCATCGGCTCGCCGATGGTGCAGTATCGCGGACCGTTCGTCCTTCAGCTGCCCGCGGAATCGTGGTTCGACGTGAACATGATGCAGAAGGACATGCTGCTCGCGCTCGAGATGGGGCGCCGGCTCGACGTGCCGCTGCCGACGACGGCGGTGACGAACGAGTTCCTCACCGCCGCCCGCGGCATGGGCCTGGAGAAGTACGACTTCGCCGTCATCTTCAAGGTGCTCGCACAGATGGCGGGCCTGAAGAACGTGTGATTTAGAACAGCACCTTCACTCCCAGCTGCACCTGCCGCGACGAGTTCACCGTCCGCAATATCTGCCCGGCGGTGGCGAGCGGCGCCTCGTTCTGCGTCGCGCCGGCGAACACCGGCCGGGTGGGTGTGGCGAAGTTGGCGCGATTGAGCACGTTGAACACCTCGAGCCTGAATTGCAGCTTGGTGTCGCCCTTCAATGACTGGTTCTTCGTGAGCGAGGCGTCGACGTTCGCAAAGCCGGGGCCGCGCAGGAAGTTCCGAGGCGTGCTGCCGAAGGTTCCCTGCGGCTGCAGCTCGAACACGCTGGTGTCGAACCAGTGATTCGGATCACCCGTGACGATCTTGCGTGGATCGGTCCCGGGCTTCACGTTCGGCCGGTCTTCGGCTCCGCCGCCGAGGCTGCCCGCGCGCGACCAGTTGATCGTCTGTATCGACGGCGAGAACGGATAACCGCTGCGCATCATCAGCACACCGTTCAACTGCCAGCCGCGCAGCGCCGCGTTGTCGTGAAATGCGGGGAGCTCCCAGGTGCCGTTGGCCGTGAAGACATGGCGCGAATCGAACGAGGCTGCCGCCCACTCCGCATCCAGGTTGTACGGATTCTGCGGATAGGTGGACCCGTTCACCGTGTCCATGCCGAGCTGCGCGTCGCCGTTGTCCATCGTCTTGCTGAGGGTGTAGGAGACCTGCACCTGGTGGCCGGCACTGAAACGTTTCATCAGGCCCGTCTGCAGGGAGTTGTACGTCGAACGTCCATCGGAGGTGCGGTAGTCGATCGCCCCGAAGTTGGGATTGCGGCGCAATCCCAACTTCGGGGCGATCGACTACCGCACCAGCTCGCGCTGCATGTTGACGTTGTACGTCCATCCCATTGGCTGCTTGATGTGGTCGTCGAGCATGCGCAGGTTGAGCGACGACGTGGTCGTCGTCGACGGCCACACGGGTGTCGGAAACGGAATCGCGGTACCCGTGAAGTTGACGGACGGCGCGAACGGCCATGACGGAATCGCGAATCCGAGCGAGCTGGCGTACGGATTGTCCGTGTCGTAGTAGAGACCGCTGCCGCCGCGAATCGACGTGCGGCCGTTGCCGCCGACGTCCCACGCAAAGCCGAAGCGGGGCGAGACGTTGCGCAGTGACGGGTTGACGAACGGGCCCCCCGCAACCGTTGCAGGCGCCAGCAGGTCGGGCAGATACGCATCCCGGCCATCCTTGTCCTTCGGGAGCGTGAAGAACTCGTACCGCGCGCCGAGATTCAGCGTCAGGCCCGACGTGACGCGATAGTCATCCTGGACGTAGAAACCGAACAGCGAGCTGGCCCGTCTGCGTGTCAGCACCCCGCAGGGCAGCACGCCCTGGAAGCGGCTGGGCGTACCAGCGAGGAACTGCGCCAGGTTCGGGAAGGTGTAGAGGCCCCTGCTGTTCACCGTCGTCAGCTTGTCGGCGTACGAATGCTCGGCCAGCCCGCCGGTCTTCAGCAGGTGTTTCCCCCTCGTGTACGTGACATCGTCGCTCCACGTCCAGTAATCGATGTTCTGGTTCGAGGGCGAGATGTTGTCGTTGCCGAGCTGTCCCAGCCCTCCGATCTGGATCGTGCCCATGAAGGGGGCTTCCGGGAAGAAGGAGAGCGGCGTCGACAAACTGTTCTGAGCGTACTGAACGTAGGCGAGCAGGCTGGTCGAGAAGCGCGCCGTATTGAGAAGCGTTGGGTTGAAGGTCCGTTTCTCCTCCACCGTAAGGAACTGATTGTCCGACGTCCCCCTCGTGAAGAACTGCGGAAGGCTCGTCGTCTGAATCGTGCCGGTGGCGATCGGATAGATCTGATGCGATCCGTCATAGGTATGGCGGACGAACAGGGAATCCTTGTCCGAGAGCTCGATGTCGATGCGAGCTTGCGCGAAGTTCTCACGCGTCGGGCGCGTGAACTGGTAGTTGTACTGGCCGATGCCGGGCCCGAGATCGCGTCCGTTCGGCAGCGGATACAGATCGAGGTATGGCCTGACCACCGGGTTGACCGTTCCCGCTCGGGCGGCCGCGGTGGGAACGGCCGTCAGGATCGTCATCCCCAGATCTTCCTGCAGCCGTTCGTACCCGCCGAAGAAGAAGATCCTGTTCTTCTGAATCGGTCCGCCCACCGTGCCGCCAAACTGATGGCGCGTCAACGGCGGCGGATCGCCGACGTCGAAGTAGTTGGGCGCGTCCATCCGGCTGTCGCGGAAGAACTCGAAGCCCGATCCGTGCACCTGGTTGCTCCCCGACTTGGTCGCGATGCTGACGACGCCGCCCATCGCCCGGCCGTAATCCGCCGAGAACGCATTGGTGACGACGCGGAACTCCTGGATCGTCTCGACGCCAAGCGTGGTGTCGGCCGCGGTGACCGTCGCGAGGCCGGCGTACCCGCGGATGTTCGCGCCGTCCATCAGAAAGCTGTTCGACCGCCCGCCCATGCCGTTGATGTTCAACTGCACTCCGCGCGTGGCCGGCGCGGTGCCCGACTTCTCGGTGAACTGAGTGATGCCGGGCTGGAGCGTGGCGAGCGTGATGTAGTTGCGCCCGTTCAGCGGCAGCTCCTCGATCGTCTTCTCGAGGACGATCGCGGAGAGCGCGGACGAGCGCGTCTCGACCAGCGCACTCTCACCCGTCACGGTGATCGATTCCTGGGTCGCGCCAACCGAGAGGACGAAGTTCAGGCCCGCCTGCTGGGCGACCTGCAACGTGATGCCGCTCTGCACGCCGGTCCTGAACCCCTGCAGGCTGGCGCGCGTCTCGTACTTCCCGGGCGGCAGCCCGGGAACGGTGAAGTAGCCGTTCGCGTCGGTGACGGCATTCCGCGTCAGGCCTGTGTCGAGGTTGCTGATCACAACGTCGACGCCGGGCAGCACGCCGCCCGTTTCGTCTTTGATGGTGCCGGAGATGGTTGCTGACGTGATTTGCGCGACCGCGAGAGACGCACTTGCTACCAGGAGAACGACGCCGAGGGTCACTTTCAACCTCATGACGGCCTCCCTGTCACTCAGGAAAAAGACAGGCACACCATAGCGAGGTTGAGAGACCGGATCAACCTACACCAACGTGCCTCCCGTGACATTCGCCGTCACTTCTGCTCAGGCCTCTTCCCATCTGAACCGTGAAGCCGCGATCATCCAGAACATTGCGGCGAAGGCGATCAGCACCAGCACCGGTAGTGCGGCGCCGCTCAGACCGATGCCTCGCCACGTCATCGCGTCGAGACCGTCGACGGCCCATCGCACCGGCAACACGATGGTCGCCTGCTGCAGCCACGCCGGGAAGATGAAGGTGGGCACCCAGGCGCCGCCGAGCATCACCATCAACAGCACGGCGAGTGTCGTCACGCCACGCGCGGTGGCCGGCGAATTGCCGATCGCCGCGACGAGCAGACCGAAGGTCGCGGCCATCATCGCGCACGCGATCGAGACGGCGAGGAAACCGGCGACGCTGCCCTCGATGCGCACGTGGAAGACGAGCATGGCGAACCCGAACGAGACGAGCAGGATCAGCAGCGAGAGGACCGTCCCGCTGGCCGCCTTGCTCGAGAGAAGCGTGGCCCGGGAGATGGGCGCGCTGCGCAGGCGCTTCCACAGCCCGCGCTGGCGCTCGAGCAGCATCTCGACGCCCATGTTCGCCATGGCGAACAGCAGGAACTGAATCGCCATGCCCGCGAAGGAGTGCGCGTAGCCGTTGTACGCGATGTTCGAGCCGGCCGTCATGGCTTGCTCGTTCACGGTGTACGGCATCGTGATGCCGCGGCGCTGGTCGCCGCCGAACGTCTCGGTGCTGACCGCCTCCATCACGTGCTGGGTCAGGATGCCGCGCACCATCGCGAGCTCCATGCCGCGCGAGGGGTCGTGGAGCAGCGTGAGCGCCGGTCTTTCCCCATCGCCGAAGAAGGCCTTGCCCGCTGCCTCGCCGAACCCTTTCGGGATGACGACGGCGACGGCCAGTGTCCCGCGCGTCACGAGATCCCGCGCCTCATCCTCGGTCGGCGTCGTCACCTTCAGGTTCTTGTCGGTCTCAGCGCCCGCGAGCACCTGTTTCGAGATCGCGGAGCGGTCCTGGTCAGTGAAGAAGAGCTGCAGATCCTTGCGGACCATCGCCAGAAACGGGATGACAGCCATCAGTCGCGCAAGCTCCTTCCGGTGAGCGTGAGGAAGACCGTTTCGAGCGTCGCGCGTTCGCCTCCCGACGTGGCGACGCACGCCTGCAGGCCGTCGAGCGTGTCCTCGGCAATCACTCTGCCGTGGTCCATCACGACGATCCGGTCGGCGAGACGCTCGACTTCTTCCATGTAATGCGTCGTGTAGAGCAGCGCCTTGCCGCGGCGTTTCAGCGTTTCGAGGTTCTCGAAGATCGCGTTGCGGCTCTGCGGGTCCACGCCAACGGTGGGCTCGTCGAGCAGCAGAATGTCGGGGTCGTGCAGCAACCCGGCGGCGAGGTTCAGCCGTCGCTTCATGCCGCCGCTATACGTTGCGACGCGGTCGTTCAGTCGATCGGCCAGGCCGACCAGCTGTCCCCGTTCGAGCGTAAACGACACGTCATCGACGGCGACGATCCGGCCGAACGACTTGCGCAGATGCGCGACCGTCAGCATGTCCGGAGACGCGCCCATCCTAACATCAGCCACTGACCCGGGTCATTTGACAGCCGCGTTGCTCGGGCGAAATGATCCCGGCCGTGGAGACGAGGTGCTACATGCCGAGGCCTACACTCACGATTTGCGTCTTCTTTCTAGCCAGTGTGATCGTCCTCGCTCAAAGAGCGGAAAAGCAGGAGCTCGTCGATATCGAGCTCATGACGTACCCCGAGATCTATTCCGCGATCCACGATCACGGTAAAACCACCGTTCTTGTATACAACGGCGGCACCGAACAACGAGGTCCACATGCCGTGCTCGGTGGCCACACGCTGATGGCCCACGCAATCGCTCCAATGATTGCAAGAAAATTGGGCAACGCGCTTGTGGCGCCGGTTCTTCCATTTTCAGTGAATCCCGCCGGAGGCGTTGACCCGAAAATGCCGGGCGGCATCGAACTGTCTCCAGATCTGTTTCAGAAGGTGAACGAAGCCGTGGTGGATAGCATGGTCAAAAACGGCTTCAAGAACATCGTCCTGATGGGTGATCACGGCGGCGGCCAGGTCGAACTGAACAAGCTAGCCTCGGCAATGGACGCGAAGTACGGCCCGCGGGGTACGCATGTCTATTTCTGCGGAGACGTGTACGAAAAATCGCGGCAGGAATTCGCAGTTTGGTTGACGAGCAAGCGATTGCCTCTCAGCAACCATGCGGGTATTTCGGATACTTCAACAATGCTCTATCTGCAGCCTGAACCCCAACAATGGGTGCGCAGTATTTACAAGACGACGATCGGTGATCCGGTCCTGCCGCCCGGTCAGCAGCCTGACCCGAATGTACCCCGCGTGAATAATGGCGTGACGGGTGACCCACGGCGCTCGACACCAGAAATCGGCAAACTGGTCGTTGAAATGAAAGTCAACAACGCTGTGGCGGAAATCAACAGATTGATCGGAAGAAGCCGCGTCAGAACAACACCTTAATCCCCAGCTGCACCTGCCGCGAGGGGTTGACCGTTCGGACGACCTGACCGGCCGTCGCGAGCGGCGCCTCGTTCTGTGTCGCGCCGGCAAACACCGGCCTGGTCGGCGTGGCGAAGTTGGCGCGATTGAGCACGTTGAACACTTCGAGCCGCAACTGAAGCTTCGTGTCGCCTCGGAGTGCCTGATTCTTCACGAGCGACATATCGACGTTCGCGAAGCCGGGGCCGCGCAGGAAGTTCCGCGGCGTGTTGCCGACGGTCCCCTGCAGCGGCAGCTCGAACACGCTGGTGTCGAACCAGCCGTTCGGGTTGCCCGTAACGATCTTCTTGGGATCCGTGCCGGGCTTCACATTCGGCCGATCCTCGGCGTTGTTCGAAATGTTGCCGGTGCGCGACCAGTTCGGCGTCTGGATCGAGGGCGAGAACGGGTAGCCGCTGTGCATCGACACGATTCCGTTCAACTGCCAGCCGCCGAGCACGGAGTTGTTGCGCAATGGCCGACGCAATCGTGTCGGTACTGAGCTGCGCGTCGCCGTTGTCCATTGCCTTGCTCAACGTGTAAGAAAGTTGGACCTGATATCCATTGCTGTACCGCCGCACGAGGCTCGTCTGCAGCGCGTGGTACGTTGACCGCCCGTCAGACCTCCGGTAATCGATGGTGCCCCACGCGGGATTCTGCCGCGGCGCTCCGGCCGGGAAGAAGAGCGACCCGTCGGCCTGTTTGACCGGCACGACGGGATTGCCCTCGATCGCGCTCACCAGGTCGTACCCCCGGGATCCGGCGTAGCCAACCATCATCGCCCAGCTCGCCGCGAGCTCCCGCTGGACGTTGACGTTGTACGTCACGCCCTTCGGTTGCTTGATGTGGTAGTCCATCGTGCGCATGCTGCGCGCGCCCACGGCGGTCGCCGTGGAAAACACCGGCGTCGGAAACGGAATCCCCGCGCCGCTGATATTCACGACGTTCACGAAGGGCGGCGACTGGAGCGTGATGCCGAGCGTGCTGTTGTACGGACCGTCAGTGTCGTGATAGAGCCCGCCGCCGCCGCGCACGGCCGTGCGGCCGTCGCCGCCGACGTCCCACGCAAAGCCGATGCGCGGCGCGACATTCTTCAGCGACGGGTTGACGAATGGCCCGCCCAGCACAGAGTCTGGCGACGTCCGCACATCAGGCAGATATGCATCCAGGCCGTTCTCGTCCTTCGGCACCGTAAAGAACTCGTAGCGAGCGCCAAGATTCAGCGTCAGCTTCGAGGTGACGCGGTAATCGTCCTGGACGTAGAAGCCGAAGAGCGTGTTCGGCCGCTGGCGGTGGAAGTTCGAGTCCGGCGTGTTGCCCTGGAAGCGGCTTGGAACGCCGGCCAGGAACTGCGCCAGGTTCGCGAAGGTATAGGTGCCGCGCGCATGGTTCGTCGTCAGCTTGTCGGCAAACGCGTGCTCGATGAGCGCGCCCGTCTTCAGCAGGTGCTTCCCCTGCGTGTAGGCGAGGTCATCGCTCCACGTCTTGTAGTCGATGTTCTGCGACGATGGCTCGGCGGCGTAGTTGCCGACCTGCGACAGGCCTCCAATCAGGATGAGGCCCATGAACGGCGCTTCCGGCAGGAACGACAACGGCTGGCTCAGCGTATTGGCCGGATTCTGGATGTAGGTCAGGTGGCTCGAGGAGAAGCGCGCCGTATTGAGCAGGTTCTGCGTCAGCGTCCGCTTCGCTTCGACCGTGAAGAAACGGTTACCGGAATCCGACTTCGTGAAGAACTGCTCGAACCCCGTCGTCTGAATCGCGCCGCTCGAGACCGGCGCGACCTGGCGCGAGGCATCGTAGGTGTGGCGCACGAAGAGCGAGTCCTTGTTGGAGAGCTGGACGTCGACGCGTCCCTGCGCGAAGTTTTCCCGCGTCACGCGGTTGTACTCATACGTGTACTGCCCGATCCCGGGCCCGAGGTCGCGGCCGTTCGGCAGCGGAATGAGGTCGAGGTAAGGCCTGACGACTGGATTGACGGCTCCGCCGCGTGCGGCCGCCGTCGGCACCGCCGTGATCACCGTCGTGCCCAGATCCTCCTGCAGTCGCTCGTACCCGCCGAAGAAGAAGACCCGATTCTTCACGATGGGCCCGCCCACGGTGCCGCCAAACTGATGTCGCGTGAACGGCGGCGGGTCGCCGAGATCGAAGAAGTTGGGGGCGTCCATCTTGCTGTTGCGGAAGAACTCGAACCCCGAGCCGCGCAGGAGGTTCGTTCCCGCCTTCGTCGCAACGCTGATCACGCCGCCCATCGCGCGCCCATAGTCGGCCGAGAACGCGTTGGTGACGACGCGGAATTCCTGGATCGTCTCGACCCCGAGGGTGCTGTCGGCCGCCGTGACCGTGGCTTGCCCCGCGTACCCTCGCATATTGGCGCCGTCAATCAGATAGCTGTTCGACCGGCCGCCCATGCCATTGATATTGAGCTGAACGCCACGCTGCGCCGGCGAGGTGCTGGTGCGTTCGGTGAACTGGACGATGCCAGGCTGCAGCGTGGCCAGCATGATGTAGTTGCGGCCATTCAGCGGCAGCTCTTCGATCGCTTTCTCGAGAACGATCGCCGAGAGCGCGGACGAGCGCGTCTCGACGAGCGCACTCTCGCCGGTCACGGTGATCGATTCCGCGGTTGTGCCAACCGAGAGGACGAAGTTCAGCCCCGCATCCTGGCCGACCTGCAGCGTGATGCCGTTCTGCACGCCGGTCCTGAACCCCTGCAGGCTGGCGCGCGCCTCGTACCTTCCGGGTGGCAGCCCGGGCACCGTGAAGGAGCCGTTGGAGTCTGTGACGGCGCTCCGCGTCAGGCCCGTATCGAGATTCGCGATCACGAGATCGACGCCCGGCAGTACGCCGCCGGTTTCGTCCTTGATCGTGCCGGAGATGGTCGCCGACGTGATTTGCGCGACCGCGAGGGATGCAGTTGCCACCAGGAGAACGACGCCGAGGATTACCTTCAGCCTCATGACGGCCTCCTACTGAAGTCGCAGACTACGGTTCTCGCCCGGTCAGCTTGAGAAACTTCTGGTTCTCATGGCAGATGAATTCGATCATCTCGGACCCGTCTGCCACGATGTCCTGTTCGACTCTCACCGTAAACGGACGTGTGTAGGCTTTCGGATCGTCGATGGTCACGTCAATCTGCAGGGTTCCGAAATTCACGCGGCGGAATCGCTCCGTCAACGTCAGCGCGTCGGTGAACGGATCGCCTTTGCCGTCGAGCCACCCGTCGCCGGGGAGTCCCGTCAACGCGCCGCGGAAGTTGTTCGAGGTGACGACGAGCGTGTCGCCTTCCCACCGCCCGATGGAGTAGCCGTGCCAGTACGGCTGTGGCTCTCCCTGCGGCGGTAGAGGGCGGCCGTCCATGTAGATCGTGCGGATGCCGTAGTTCGATTCGAACACGATGACGATCTTCTGCGGCAGCTGGAGGATCTCTCGCGGCTGCGGGTCGAGGTGGTATTCGAGCGGCCCTTGCGGCAGACAGAGCGCGTCGGGATTGTCGAGCGCGCCCGCTCGTTTCTTCACGAGGTCCAGCGCCAACGGACGATAGGGCAGGCCTTCCTTGAACCCGTAGCCGATGTCGCCGAACGTCGCGAGCGGAGGCTGCCCCGCGGGCGCGGTGCCAGGCGCCTCCGTGCGGTTGGTGCGCATCCAGATGCCGGAGAGGTCCGGCTTGCCATCCGCTGTGCGCGGCGCGGGCGCTTTGAGATTCGGCTTGCCGTCAGCGCCCTTCGGAATGTTGGGCTTCGGATTCAACGGCCACTGCGCGGAGAGCGACGCCGAGAACGCAGCGACGATGGCCGCCGACACCACGACGGTGAATGACGGTTTCATGTCAGCCTCCAGACGAACGCCGAACGCTATTGTTGTGGGGCCTGATCGTTGGCGCCCGCGAACAGCCTCTTCCCGGTGCTTGCCAGGGTGACCGTCTGTGCGTTGGCGTTGTTCGACCCGTTCTTGGCTCGCGTCCCTTCGATGGTGACGATGTCGCCGGCCTTCAGCGTCAAGCGCGTCCAGCCCTGCCTCATGAGGCCGCTCGCGGCGGCGAGCTCGAATCCCCAGTTGGCGACGTTGCCCGATTCGTCCTTGGCGTCGATGTAAATCCAGGCGTGCGGGTTGGTCCACTCGTATTTCGTGACGGCGCCGGTCAGCTTGACCGGCTTGTTGGCGTCGAATTCCGCGGCGAACGAGTGATGCGCGGTCGCGGGTCTTACAAGAAGCAGTAAACCCGCCGCGACGAGGACAACGAGTGTCGACTTCATGCGTCAGACCTCCATGTGAAGTGGCGACGAGGTCTCGAAGTGTGGGTGATTGTAGTCGATTATCATCTGCCTGACATGGATCGGGCCGCCGCGGCGTTTTCGCCCTATCGACGCATGCCGGAGGGCGTGCATCCGCCGGAAGATCCGGCGTACCGCAGCACCGTCCTGCGCCACCCGCTGCAGCCGCTGATTCGGATTCCGCAGACTATTTCCGAGATCACCGGCCCCGCGTATCCGTATGACGCGATTGGCCCTGTCGAGAACGACCTGACGCGCCAGCACCCCGGCGCGCCAATCGGCGAGCGGATCATCGTCGAAGGGCGCGTGCTCGACGAGAACGGCCGTCCCGTGCCGCGCACGCTCGTGGAGATCTGGCAGGCGAACGCGTGCGGACGCTACGCGCACGACGTCGATCAGCACGACGCGCCGCTCGATCCGAACTTCACCGGAACGGGCCGGACGATCACCGACGAGGAGGGCCGGTATCGATTCGTGACGATCAAGCCGGGTCACTATCCGTGGGGGAACCACTACAACGCGTGGCGCCCCGCGCACATTCATTTCTCGGTGCTCGGCCCCGGGTTTCTCACCCGCCTCGTCACGCAGATGTACTTTCCCGGCGATCCGCTGTTTCCGCTCGATCCGATCTTCAACTCGGTGCGCGACCCGGCGGTGCGCGAGCGGATGATCTCGTCGTTCGACATCAACCAGACGTTGCCCGACTGGGCGCTCGGCTTCCGGTGGGACATCGTGCTCCGCGGGCGCGAGGCAACGCCCATGCTGCCGTGACGAAAGGCCTCACGCCTTCGCAAACCGTCGGTCCGTACTTCGGCATCATGATCCGCGGCCGTCGCGAGTGCCGGCAGGTGAACGACGCGAGTGTGGGGACGCTCGTCCTCATCGAAGGCCAGGTGTTCGATGGCGGCGGCAACGTGATTCCCGATGCGCTGGTTGAAACCGCGAGCAGGCGCCGCACATCGTCGTCAGCGTGATGGCGCGCGGCATCCTCACGCGCTTTCTCACGCGCATCTATTTCGAGGACGAGGCGAGCAACGCGCATGATCCCGTCCTGGCGCTCGTACCCGAAGAGCGTCGTGGCACGCTGATGGCGCGGCGCACCGGTCAGGGGCGTTATCGGTTCGATCTCGTGATGCAGGGCGCCGGCGAAACCGTCTTCTTCGATGTCTGACCACGTCGAACTGCTTCAGGCGATGCTCGACGTCGAAGCCGCGCTCGCCGAAGCGGAGGCCGAGCTCGGCATCATTCCGCGCGAAGCCGTCGAGCCGATTCGCTCAGCCGCCCGTGCGGAGCGATATGACTTCGAGGCGATGGCGACGGAAGCCGCGGCCGATGGCGTCCTCACGATTGCGCTCGTTCGCCATCTCACGAAACAGGTCGAGACGATCGACCGCGACGCCGCGCGCTACGTGCACTGGGGCGCGACGAGCCAGGACATCCTCGACACCGCCTACGTCCTGCAGCTGCAGCGCGCCGTTCCGGGAATTCTCGCCGATCTCGATCGCGCCGCGGCCGCGGCTGCGGCGCATGCGCGCCGCCACGTCGATACGCCGATGGCGGGACGCACGTGGCTGCAGCAATCGACCCCAATCACGTTTGGCGTGAAGGCGGCCGGATGGCTCGACGCGCTCGGTCGCCAGCGAGCGGCGCTCGCCGCCGCGCTGGAGGACGTGCGCGTCCTGCAGTTCGGCGGTGCGTCCGGCACGCTGGCCTCGCTCGACGAACGTGGCCTCGACGTCGCGGATCGGCTCGCCTCGCGGCTCGGCCTCGCCGTTCCCGACATCCCGTGGCATGCGCATCGCGATCGGTTCGCGCGGTGTGCCTGCGCGCTCGGCGTGACGTGCGGCACGCTTGGCAAGATCGCGCGCGACGTCGCGCTGCTGGCGCAGACGGAAGTCGGCGAAGCGGCGGAGGGGAAGGGCGGCCACTCGTCGGCGATGCCGCACAAGCAGAATCCCGTGAACGCATCGGTCGTGCTCGCCGCCGCGGTGCGCGCGCCAGGTCTGGTCGCGACGATGCTGGCCGCGATGCCGCAGGAGCATGAGCGCGGGCTGGGAGGATGGCAGGCGGAATGGCCGACATTGCCGGAGCTGGTCTCGCTCACGGCTGGCGCCGCGCGCGCTGCGGCGACGATGCTCGAGGGTCTCGTGGTCAACGAGACGCGGATGCGCGAGAACCTGCAGGTGACGCACGGGTTGATCGCATCCGAAGCGATTGCGATGGCGCTCGCCGCGCACGTCGGGCGCAGTGAGGCGCATCGACTGGTGGAGGACGCGGCGCGCCGCATGCGTACGAGTGGCGGCACGCTGGGTGATGCGCTTGAGTCCGACCCCGCGGTGACGCGCTACCTCTCACGGGCGGAGATTGATCGTCACCTCGCGCCCGAGCGCTATGTCGGCGCCGTGCGCGCCCTGGTGGACCGCGTCGTGCGCCGTTCGGCCGGCTCCTGACGCTGAATGTGCTCGCGTACGGCCGCGAGCGCCACGAAGACGACCGACAGCGTCGCCGCAATCAGCAGGGCGTTGATCAGGCCGCCCGTCCATCCGAGCAGCGCGAGCACCGTGAACGTCGATCGGTCGGCGACGGGCGCGCTTCCGAGTACGACGCAGCCCGCAATGGCGCCGGCCGTCATCGCCAGCATCGTCACACGCGAACCGAGGCGCGAGAAGATCACGGCGCCGAGGATGGCGCCGATCACGCCGCCAAGATTGAATGCCGTGAGGCCATAGTTGGCGGTTGCGACGTCGAAGCCCGCGCTCGTGAGGAGTGACGGCACCCAGTTCGTACCGGTGTAGACGGACAGCAGGCAGAAGAAGAACGCGACGCAGAGCGCGAGCGTGTCGCGGCGGAACCCGGGCACGAGCAGCGCGCGGACCGACGCGCGTTCGATGGTGCGTTCGTGCGAATCGACAAACGACGCGTCCGGCGGAGTCGCGTGTCCGAGGCGTTTGAGCAAGGCCGCCAGCTCCGGCCAGCGTTCGCGCTGTCGCGCGAGAAAGCGCGGCGACTCCGGCAGCGTCTTCCAGAGTACGGTCGCGAGGACGAGCGGCAGCGCGCCACCGATCAGAAAGAGTGCACGCCAGCCGTACGCGGGCAGCACGATCGCGCCGGTGAAGCCGGCGAGCGTGCCGCCAAGCGGAATGCACACGATCGTCAACGTGACGGCAAACGGCCTGCGCCGCAACGGCACGTACTCCGACGCGAGCGCCGCCGCGTTCGGCATCGCGCCGCCCAGGCCAAGCCCGGCGAAGAAGCGCAGCACGGTCAGCATGGTGACGTTGGCGGCAAACGACGCCAGCACCGTCAACACGCCGAAGGTGACGACGCTCGTCAGCAGCGCGCGACGGCGGCCGATGCGATCGCCAAGGTACCCGCCGACAAACCCGCCGAACACCATGCCGAGGAGCGCTGCCGCCAGTACCGACGCAAACGCCGGCCGTGGCAGCGCCCATTCGCGCATCATCGCGGGAATCGCGGCGCCGAGCAGCTGATTGTCGAGGCCGTCGAAGATGATCGTCATCGCCGCGCTGGCGACGAGCAGCTTCTGGTAGAGACTCCAGTGTCCTTCGTCGAGCACCTTGCCGACATCGACTGTGGAAGACATGGTGGCGGATTCTAGCTCTAAAAACATGTAAGATGCGGGCGCACTCGGAAGCCAGGTGGTTCACGCTTCCGAGTTCTTTCTTCTCCGTTCGTGTTCAAGTTCAGCGTTCAGTTCGAGGTTCGACGTTCGCGGTTCGGCGTTCGCGCGCGAACGCGAACCGAACATGAACCTGAACACGAACTCAGAAGTGGGAACAGGGAAGTGTGAACGGCCGACCCCTAGGAGGTGCCTGTGTCACGGTTAAACCCGCCGTTCCGCGCCGATCACGTCGGCAGCCTGCTTCGTCCGCAGCATCTCAAGGAAGCGCGCGCTCGATTTCAGCGAAACGAAATCACGAAGGAGAAGCTGCGCGCGATCGAGGACGATGCCATTCGCGAGGTGGTGAAGAAGCAGGAGGCGATCGGCCTGCAGAGCGTCACCGACGGCGAGTTCCGCCGCACGTTCTTTCACATCGACTTCCTGCAGAAGCTGGAAGGCGTGGCGGTGTCAGGCGGCATCGCGACGAAGTTCCACACGCGCACGGGCGAGATCGACTTCGCGCCGCCGCGTGTCACCGTGACGGGCAAGCTGCGCCACGTCCAGGACATCCAGTCCAACGACTTCACGTTTCTGAAATCCGTCGCGACGAAGACGCCGAAGGTGACGATCCCCTCGCCGACAATGGTGCACTTCCGCGGCGGACGGAAAGGCATCGACATCACCGCGTACCCAGATCTCGAGGAGTTCTTCGAAGATCTGGCGGAGGTCTATCGCCAGGAGATCGCGTCGCTCTACAACGCGGGATGCCGGTACATCCAGTTCGATGACACGAACCTCGCCTACTTGTGCGACCAGCAGCTGCGCGCGCAGGCGAAGGAGCGCGGCGACGATCCCGACGATCTGCCGCACGCCTACGCGGAGCTCATCAACTCGGTCATCGATGACCGTCCCTCGGACCTGACGGTCGCGATTCATCTCTGCCGCGGCAACATGCAGAGCGCGTGGATCGCGGAAGGCGGCTACGAGCCGGTGGCCGACGCGCTGTTCAACGAGCTCCACGTCGACGCCTACTTCCTCGAGTACGACGATGCGCGATCGGGATCGTTCGACCCGCTGCGCTTCGTGCCGGAGAACAAGGTGGTCGTGCTCGGCCTGCTGACGACCAAGTCCGCGGCGCTCGAACATCCGGCCGACATCATGCGGCGCATCGATCAGGCCTCGCGGTATGTCCCCGTGGAGCGGCTCTGCCTCAGCCCGCAGTGTGGCTTCGCCAGCACGGTGCAGGGCAATCAGATCACCGAAGCGGACCAGTGGACCAAGCTGGAACGCATCGTTGCCGTCACCCAGCAGGTGTGGGGAGCGGCAGCCGTCTAAAGGAACTCTTCGCGCTCGCGAACGAGTTCAAGGAAGGCGATCTGCTCGTCGGCGGGACAACTGACGAGCGCGTGCGGCACGAGGCGCGGCAGGCGCTGCTCGCCACGACGCTCGGCGACATCCGCCGTACCACGTTCGTCGATGACGGCCTCACGGCCGCGTTCGAGAAGACGCGCGACTCCCGCTTCGACGCGGATCTCGATCCGCTCACCGTCGCGCAATTCAAAGCCACGCTGCTCGGGCCAAACGGTCCCGCCTGGGCGCGCACGCATCGTGACGGTCTCACCAGCGAGGCGATTGCCGCCCTCGCGAAAGTGATGACCGCCGAGGAGCTCTCGTCAGCGGCCTCGCGCCTCTTCAACGCGTTTGACGGCTCGGGAGTCACCATTGGCTCGCCGCAGCACTTCGGCTCGCGCATCCAGCCGAACAGTCCCGGAGACGACGAGGCCGAGATCCTGTTCTCGATTCTCGAAGGACTGTCGTACGGATGCGGCGACGTCATCATCGGTCTCAATCCCGCGGCTGACGACATCGAGACCATCGTCCGCCTCGAGCAGCTCCTCGAGCGCGTCGTCCGCGTCCTCGAGCTGCCGACCCGCTACTGCGTCCTCTCGGACATCGTCAAGCAGCACCGCGCACGCAGCCACGCGCGCATCGACGTCGCCTTCCAAAGCCTGGCGGGAACGTCGCGTGCCCTGGAAGGGATGGTCGGTCTCGATGTTGACGCGATCGTCGATCTCGCGCGCGACTTCGATCGCCTGTACTTCGAGACCGGTCAGGGCTCGGAGGTGACCAACGGCGCCGCCGAAGGCGTGGACATGGTGACGCTCGAGTCGCGCACGTATGGCGCGGCGCGGCACATCCAGCGGTCCACGGGGAAGCGCTGGATGATCGTCAACGAGCAGCTCACGGCGCGCATCGTCGAGCGCGCGGCGCCTGCGTACCTGATGGCGGTCGCCGGCAACGCGGACCCGATGCTCGGCTACATGACGACCTCGTTCCGGCAGCATCCGGAGCTGCGCGGCCGCGCGGCGAAGCAGATGACGTCGGCCATGCAGCAGCGGCTCGCTGCGCTCGGCGTGCTCGGAGGGGATGGGTCACCGAGGCCCGGTGCCGACACGATTGCGAAACTCTCGTCGCCGCTCGGCCTCGACGGCCGCCGGGAACTGCGTCAGCTTCAGGATCGCGGCTTCGATCTCGGCCTGCCGGCTGCCGAATCGGCGCTGCGGCTGCAGACGATTTATGCGCACGCGCGCCGCGCCCTCTATTCATGCATTGACGAGGGTGTCATTCGCGACGCCAGCCCGAGGAATGTTCGCGCGGCGACCGCGGCGGCCAGCCGCGACGACTACCTGGCGCATCCGGAGGCTGGCGAGCGGCTGCGCGAGCCGGACGCGGCGGCGGTGGCCGCGCAGTATCGAGGCCGTTCGCCGCAGGTGTTGGTCGCGGTGTCCGACGGGTTGAACGCCGACGCGATCAACGAGCAGCTTCGCGCGCTGCTGCCCGCGCTGCGCCGTCTCCTGAGTGACGCCGGCCTTCACGTCGGCGCGACCGACGTCATCGTGCAGAACGGCCGCGTACGCGCCGGCTACGAGATTGGCGGTCTCGTGGACGCGGAGGTCGTCGTGCATCTGCTCGGCGAACGTCCCGGCACCGGCATCAACACGGTGTCGGCGTACGTGACGTACGGACGTGACGAGACGGGACAGTCACGCTGGAGCCGCGAGCTGGATCATGCCGCCACCACCGCGATTTGCGGCATTCATCCCAGAGGGAAACCGCCAGACGTCGCGGCGGCAGAGATCGCACGGACCGTGCGCCGCGCGATGCAACAGCGTAAGTCGGGCGTCGCGTTGAAGGCGGCAGGCGTCTGGCCATAGACTTCGCGCACCCGGAATTGAAGGAGGGCGCGCATGGCAAGGGCTGCGGGCCGTCGTGGTGATCGACACCGATGGCAGTAAGATCACGCGCGTCGCGCATCACATCGACGTGGCGGGGATGATGGCGCAGCTCGGTGCGATGCCGGGCGCCGCACGCACGTAACCAGCAGGGAGGGAGATGGCCTTGCCGAATCGCAGACAGTTCTTCAGGACAGTCGCAGGAACCGCAGCAGGACTCTACGTCAGTGAACGTCTGGTGCACGGCCAGGCGCCGTCGCGCCTGCAGGTGAGCGTCGCCGGCAAGCGCGTCAGGGTCGTCGACGTGCACTCGCACTGGGACATGCCGCTCGGCGACGTCGTCAAGGGGACGCCGTACGAGAAGGATCGCGCCACCGGTCCAGGGCTCGACGATCGCCTTGCGGCGATGGACAAGATTGGCGTCGACACCGAAGCGATCAGCGTCAACGATTTCTGGTGGTGGGAAATCAAGGACCAGGCGCTGGCGACAGCGATCTGCGCGAAGCACAACGAGACGCTCGCGGAGTGGAACAAACGCTACCCGCAGCGCATCGTCGGCATGGCGTCGGTTCCGCTGCAGTTTCCGGAGCAGGCCGCGCAGATCATGGAAGACGCGGTCAAGCGGCTCGGCGCGCGCGGGGTGGCCGTCGGCGGACATGTCAACGGCGAAAGCCTCTCGTCGCCGAAGTTCGATGTCTTCTGGGCGAAGGTGCAGGAGCTGGGGCAGCTCGCGTTCATGCACCCGAACGGCTCCGCGAACCTGATTCAGCAGGGCGCGCTGGCCGGTCGCGGCGGCCTTGGCAACATCGTCGGCAACCCGCTCGAGACCACCGTGTTCCTCTCGCGGCTGATCTTCGACGGCACGTTCGACAAGTTCCCGAACCTGAAGGTGTGCGGCGCGCATGCCGGCGGCTATCTGCCGTCGTATCTCGGGCGCACCGAGGTTGCGTGTCAGCGCAACGGGCAGCAGTGCATCATCAAGCGGAAGCCGAGCGACTACATGAAGACGAACATCCTCGCCGACTCGATGGTGTTCTCGGCCGAAGGCGTGCGGCACCTGGTCGCCGAGATGGGACCGAGCCAGGTGGTGTTCGGTACGGACACGCCGTTTGGCTGGCCGGTAACCGTCGATCCGATCGTCAACAACAGCGCGTTGAGCAACGCCGACAAGGAAGCGATTCTCGGCGGCAATCTCGTGAAGCTGCTGCGGTTGACGACGTAGCGGGAAATTTCCGATCGCGCGGCAAATTCCCCACGTTTCGCACGACGCGGGCGCCGGACATCACCATTTCCGGCGCTCACGCCGCGCCACTCCCTCTTGCGACCTCGCGTGCCGGCACCGCCGCGCGACCGCGAACCCGTACGCCGATCCCGGCGAGCTGACGACCGCGGAAGGACAGCGCCTGCTGCGGCGCACGAGCTCGGGCTTCATGTGTCCGTGGCGCCGAGCGCGACCCCGCTGCTGACGCACGAGGCGCTGCTGGCGCTGGCGACCGCGGGCGTCGACGCGATTTCGCTGAGTCTCGATGGCTCGAACGCCGAGCGCCACGACGCGATCGCGGCATCAACGGCACCTACGAGCGGACGCTCGAAGCCGCGCGCGTCGCGCGGGTCGTTCACCTGCCGTTTCAGGTCAACACGCTGGTGTGCGCCGACACCGTTGACGATCTGCCCGCCATCTACGAACAGGTCGCGCAGCTTGGCGCCGCGCGGTGGATTCTTTTCTTCCCTCGTGACCGTCGGCCGCGGGCAACTGCTGCAGCCGATTTCGGCGGAACGCGCCGAGCAGGTGCTCGAGTGGGTGGCGGGGATCAGCCGCCGTCCGCCGGCGCCCATCATCACCACGACCGAAGCCCCGCAGCTGCGCCGCATCGCGATGCGGCGGTCGGGCAGAGATGGAGGCGGAGGCGGCGGTGCGCATCACGCCGCTGGCGTGCGCGACGGCAACGGCATCATCTTCATCTCGCATACGGGCGATATCTGTCCGTCAGGATTCCTCGTGGTGCCGGTGGGTAACGTCCGCACGGCCAACGTCGTGGACGTCTATCGCGAGGCGCCCCTCTTCCTGCAACTGCGCGATGCCGACAGCTTCCACGGCCGCTGCGGCCGCTGCGAGTATCGCTGGATGTGCGGCGGGTCGCGCGCGCGTGCCTGCTGCGCGTCGGGCGGGGATCCTCTGGCCGAGGATCCGCTCTGTCAGTACGGCGGGTCCGCCTGAAGGCGGTCACCACCACGAACGGCACGGCGGACACACGTACGCGCCTTGCGGACGACGAAAAGCATGCCGTCCGGATTGGCGGCGATGCGCAACGGATCGGATGCCGTCGTCTGCAGCGTCATCGCCAGCGAGTGATCGTTGCCGAGCATCAGGTGGTTGGCGAAGCCGGCATCGACCAGCGCTTTGATTTGCGCGTAGCGCTGCTCCCATGTGAGCCCGCCGGGCGCCTGCAGCGGCGTTCCGGGTGGAACGGGTCCGCCGCGCGGCAGTTGATCCATGCCGAGGTAGTAGCCGCGCCGCACAAGTCCTGACTGGTAGTCCGCCGGGCTGTTGTCGCTGTGGCCGATGCAGACCTTCGACGGACTGAGCCCCTCCGCTTCGAAAATCACCGCCTGCTTCTCGCCGATGCGCGCCGCGCCTGGGGAGTGCGTGGTCACCGGCAGGCCCGTCATCCTGCTCGCGCGCGCAGCGGCGCGAAGCACCTTCTCGCCGAACGGGTCGATCATGTTGCCGTTGGCGACCTTGATGATGCCCGCCTTGATGTCGGTGCCTTCGATGCCGACGGTAATCTCGCGGACGAAGAAGTCCACGAGCTCCTCGACGCTGCGCGACCGCATCGAGTTGGATGGATCGTTCCAGTGCCCGGTCGCGGCGACGACCTGCACGCCGGAACGGCGCGAGACTTCGTGCATCATGCGGATGTCGCGCCCCAGATCGATCGTCGTGCAGTCGATGATGGTGTTGACGCCCTCGTCTCGTGCACGTTTCAACTGATCCGACGCGGCCGCGATGAACTTCTCATGGCCGCCGAACAGCTCCGGCCAGGCCTGCCAGACGCCCGCGGAGCTGGCGATGATGTGTTCATGCGAGAGCGTGAACCCAAGCTTCGACGTATCGATTGGCCCGAGCACGGTGTTGACGGTGGTGCGCCGTGTCTGCGCCTCGGCGAACGTGCGTCCGAACACGGACGCGACGCCAATCGCTGCGGCCACATGTGTGAGCGCTTGACGGCGAGAGATGCGATTCGTCATGGGGGAAATCATAAGACGGCTGTCCTGCGATAGACATCAACAGTCGTCATTCCCTTGATGACGTCGAGCAAGCTGCAGACCGTGATCGATCTGCAGAAGGCGGGCTACGTCGAAGACGCCGCAGGCCAGCGTGGCACGAAGGGCTTCGGCCCGCTTTGTGAAACACCTTCACCCCGGGAGGGGCCGAGTGTGCCGCCGCGAGTAAACGCGTGAAACCGGGCATTTCGGTTTCGTTAGGACGCTGTCCTTTTTGGGGTGTAGGGCCATGGCGACGACGAAATGTTATCGATGCAAGGGCGACATGATCATCCTCGGCGCGCTGTATTCGGGGATGCGCACGTCATTCCGCCCGCAGGATTCGAAGTTCCTGACGCTCGAGACCGGCGACGTGATGACGAAGGCGACGATGTGCCGGAATTGCGGGGTGGTGGAGATTCTCGGCGACGTGAACAAGCTGCGGCGGCTGACGAGCGAGCCCGACGCCGAGACCGCCGAGTTCGCGAACACCGCGGTGAAGTAGATCGACTTTCTATCGCGTCAGGCTGCTGAGATACCTCTCCGCCTGACGCGTCCACTCCTCGTTCTTCGGCGGCGTCTCATGGAGCAGGCGCGCCATCTCCTGCAGCAACAGCTCGCACTCACCATCGGCGGCCGCGCCGCAGCGAATCCTCTCGAGCCATCGCTGGATGTTCGTCAGTCCGCGAAGCTGGCGTTCGCAGTCCGCCCGCCAGTCGAGCAGCAGCGCCGCGAGCGCGTGCATCGAATCCGAGCGCGACGCGTTCACGCCTGACGGCGCTTCGGCGTCCAACGACGCGTCGAGGTCGGCGGCAGGGGCGAGCGGCGGTGTCATGGCGGCAAGAGAAAGCAAACGAAGCGCCAGCCCGTCTGAGCTATCCTGCAGCCCGTGTGGCAGCCGACCAACCGCCAGTGGTGGACGCTCTTAATCGTCGCGCTACTAATCGTTGCCGCCTGGCCGTCCGCTGACGACCGCAGCCTCGCGTTGAAATTCGTAAGTTGGGCGGTCGACCCCGCCGACCGCCTCCCCGTCCTGCCTCCACCCTACGGGCCCGGAGAAGGCGACGACCTCGAGGCGGTCAACGCGCACGATTTGCAGACGCGGATGTACGACGAGCTGTACGAAAAAGGTGGCTGGACGCGGACGCGTCTGGAGCTGAAGGTGGCGCGCGATCCGTTCAACGCCGCGACCGAACGCCAACTGCTCGTTGCAGCCGGCGTGATCGCGGCGTTCCTGGTGTGGCGGTCTACTTCGTCGCCGCGCCGCCGCCCTTGATGGTGATCTTCTCGACGGTCCACGTCGAGCAGTCACCCTTGTAGATCACGGTGTCGGACTCGCAGCTGATTTCGTGGATCAGGCATCCCGTCTGGCCGTGACCCTGGCTCGTCTGCGCCCAACCGACGAGCTTGCC
>QHWQ01000028.1 GCA_003222635.1 Acidobacteriota bacterium
CGGCTTGCCGCCTCCTCGGGCGACACGCCGTAATGCACGGTGCCGAGCGCGCGTTCCGCCGTGCGCACCGCCGTCACCATCGCCGCAAATTCCTGCGGCTCGAGCGAGAACGACGCGTCGGGTCCGCCATCGGCCCGCGAGAGCGTCAGGTGTTTCTCGATGATGGACGCCCCCAGCGAGACGGCGGCGACGGACACCTCCGTGCCGAGGGTGTGATCCGAGAGTCCAACGGGCACGTCGAACTTCGCGGCCAGGTCGGGGATCGTCCGCAAGTGCATCTCCTCGGGACGCGCCGGGTAGCCACTCGTGCACTTCAGCAGCGCGAGACTCGTACCGCCCGCGGCGCGAATCACGTCCACGGCTTCGGCGATCTCCCCGAGCGAAGCCATGCCGGTCGACGCGATCATCGGCTTGCCGCGCCGAGCGATCTCGCGCAGCAGCGGCACGTCGATCAACTCGAAGGATGCCACCTTGAACGCGGGCACCTGCAGGTCGTCGAGGAAATCGACGGCGGTGCGGTCAAACGGAGTCGAGAAAAAGTGCAGTCCCAGCCGATCGGCCGCCTCCTTCAGCGGCTGATGCCATTCCCACGGCGTATAGGCCTCCTGATAGAGATCGTACAGCGTACGCCCGCTCCACTGCGTTCCACGAATCTGGAAGTACTCGTTGCTGCACGGAATCGTCAATGTGTCGGCGGTGTAGGTCTGCAGCTTGATCGCATCCGCGCCGGCGGCGGCCGCCGCCTCGACAATCCGCAGGGCGTGGCCGAAGTCGTGCGAATGGTTCGCCGACATCTCCGCGATGATGTACGCGGGATGTCCGGCGCCGATCGTGCGGCCGGCGATCGTCATCGTGCTCACGCCGCCCGCCGCGCGAAGACGACGCACGCGCGTCCCTCCCGCGTCTCGGCGCCGGCCTCGACGAATCCGGCCCGGCGAAACGTCTCGAGCGACGCGGTGTTGTCGCGCATCACGAGTCCGCGCACTTCGTCGACGTGAAGGTCGTCGCACGCCCTGCGCCAGGTTTCGGTCAGCAGCCGGGTACCGAGACCGCCCCGGCGAAACGCCGACGCCACCGCGAAGCTCAATTCGGCGCGGTCCGCATCGATGCGGTCGTAGCGGATTTGTGCCGCGACTTCATCCTCACGCGCGAACAGGTACATGCGTGACGCCCCGTTCGCCAGCACGTGATCGAACCAGTCGAAGTGCCTGGCCAGCGGAATTGGGGAGGGGTCGAACGAACGAGCGCGCACGGAGGGTTCGCTGTTGATCCGCCACACCTGCAGCGCATCCGCGGAGGTCGCGGCACGTATCGTGACGTCGCGCGGGCGCGCGCCGTCGACGATCCAGCGCGCCACGCGTCCCGCGCCCCGTCCGTCGATGACGCGCTTGCCGCGCCGCGCCATCGCATCGCGCCGTCGCGCGTCGCTCCAGAGAGAACGGACAATCCGGGTCAGTGGTGCAACGTCGGCCGGAGTCCGCGCGACCAGCACCTCCGCGGCGTCCGCTTCCCGGATCGCCGCTGCACCGCGCTGTTGATTATCGGCCACGGCGAGCAGCACCGACGGCACGCCGAGCGCTGCCAGCTCCCAGGCCATCGTGCCCGCAGCGGTGATCGCGAGCGCAGACTGCGCGAGAAGCGCCGGAAAGTCGGCGGGGTCGTGCACCACCGTCACGCCCGCGGCCTCCGCAGCAGCCCTCACCGAGGCGTTCCCCGGATTGGACGGTCCGATGACGGCGATGACCTGGCAGTCCGGGAGCTGCGCCGCAACGACCGCACGGACGACGTGCGCCGTGAGCTGCTGCGGGTCGGCGCCGCCAAGGGCGATGACAAGCTGCCGTGCGCGCGGGATGATCCGCTCGGCGACCGCCCGGATCTCCTCGCGAAGCAACGCGTAGGTGGCGCCCGCCAAGATCTTCGTCTCGTCGCGCGCGCTGTACGCGCATCGTTCGGCGCCGAGCGTCGGGTTGATCACGATGTCGCAGTCAAACCGTCCGAGGACGTTGAGATCGTCCACCCACGCGGTCTTGATGCCGGCACGACCGAGCGCGTGCATATAGTCAGCGCCGAAGTGGTAGCCGTCGACCACGACCCAGCAGGCGGCGGCGTCTCCGCGCCGCGTCGCAGCCACCACCTCCGCCACGTCGCCGGCGGCCGCACTCGCCCGGTGCGTCAGGGTCGCACCGATCCGGTCCAGCGCGGCCGCTGCACGAGGTGGAATTCCGGCGCCAACCAGTTCAACGGACGCGCCGCGCGCACGAAGCGCTTCGGCCAGCGCGACGCATCGCATCACATGTCCGGTGCCGATCTGCGGCGATGCGTCGGCGCGAATCACGACGCGCGTCACGTCAAACGCGCGAAGCCCGAGTGCGCAACCGGTCCGCGCAGCAACGTGCCGATCCGGCCGCTGCGCATGGCGTCGCCGATGCTCCCGAACACGTCGCGCACCGCGGCCAGGTACTGGTCGACATGCTCGTCATGATGCGCGTAGGTGACGTAGAAGCCCTTGCCAGCGAGGAAACCGCGGTCGAGCATCAGCTGCGTGAAGGCGGTGTGCGCTGCCTGCACATCGGGACCGTCCAGGTGAAAATGACTGAGCGGCGCCATCCCGCCGACGTGAATCGGCAATCCGGCGCGCGCGCCCTCATCACGCCATCCCTGCTGCACGCGCACGCCGATCCGCTGCAGGTGCGCGGCAACGTGCTCGCGCTTGTGCTTCCGGATGGTGGCGAGCGCGGCGACCGGGCCGATGCGATCGGTCCAGTAGGTGCCGAGGATCAGATGCGCACCGCCCGTCGTCAACCGCATGCCGGCGGTGATTTCATCGAAGACGAGCACCGCGCCTGCCTCGCGCGCGAGCCGCTTCGCGCCGGCGAGAAAACCGTCCGCGGGCGGCGTATCACGCGTCGGCTCCATGACGATCGCCGCGAGGTTCGGCCCGTGTTTCGCGACGATCGCCTCGAGCTCGTCGAGCTGGTTGTAGCGGAACGGCAAGGCGGTGCCCGTCAATCCGCGCGGCACGCCCACGGGACTGAGTCCCGGCAGCAGATGTCCATCGAGGGCCTGCTCCTCGGCGAGATTCGCCGCCAGATACCAGTCGTGCCAGCCGTGATAGCCGCAGAACGCGATGACGTCGCGCCGTGTGCGCGCGCGGGCGATGCGGACCGCGATGGCCATCGCTTCGCCGCCGGTCCGCGCGTAGCGCACCATCTGCGCCCACGGATGCAGCTCGCACAGCAGGTCCGCCAGCTCAAGCTCCTCGGGGGCGTTCAACGTCGCGGCGATGCCGTCGCGGATCGCGTTGACGACCGCGGCGTCGACGTCAGGGTCGGCGGCGCCGAGCACATTCGCGCCGATCGCGTTGTGGCTCATGTCGAGGTACTGACGGCCGTCGAGATCCCAGACGAACGCGCCGGCTGCTCGCGAAAAGTAACTCGGCCATTGTTCCGGCAGAAACATTTCCGGGCGCTTCGACAGCAGTTGCGTCCCGCCGGGAATGCGGCGGCGCGCACGCGCGTACAGCTCCGCGCCGCGGTTGACGGCAATCATCGGTTCTCTTCCCCTTCGACCATTCGGTCGCGCTGCAGCGACAATTCATATCCCTCGTTGCTCGGGATGCCCGCATTCACCGACCGCAGCCCATCGTCCCGCGCGAGCAGCGTGGCCACGTCGGTCATGGAGAACTCGTCGCCGAGCCGTCGGTACACCTCGCGAACGAGCGCGAGATCGCGAGGTTCATCGACCGTCCACCGCAGCGCCGACAGGTTTACCGGCTGCGTGACCTGCTCGATGCGAAACAGCTCCGGCTGCTTCCAGATGTACGGCGTGACGTGCTCGCGTTCGGAGATCCACTTCGCGTCGCGCCAGGCGCGCTCGAGCGTCCCGACTGAGAACACCTCGGTGTCCAGGCCATCGGGGTACGTGCGATCGATGGTATTCGAGACGTAATCGTGGCGAGCGGCATCGAAGCGCTCGACGACGGCGTCGATGACGCGCGGATCGTGGAGCGGGCAATCCGCGGAGATTCTCACGACGACGTCCGCGCCGACTGCGCGCGCAGCGCCGTAATACCGGTCCAGCACATCGTCCTCGCTCCCACGGAAGCACGCGACGCCCTCGTTCGTGCAAAACGCCTCGACAGCATCGTCCTGCGGATGTGTCGACGTGGCAACGACGACCTGATCGAGCGTGCGCGCCTGTCGTACGCGCCGAACGACCCGCGCGAGCATCGGCGACCCATTGATATCGGCGAGCACCTTGTTCGGCAGGCGCGTCGACCCCATCCGCGCCTGGATGATTGCGACCGTCTTCATGCGGGAACACCCCGCGAGACGGAGTGCCGGTCACGGGCGGTCAGCGCGATTTCGAGCGCGGCGCGTCCATCCTCGAGCGGCGCGATCGTCGGTTGGCGTGTCGTCACCGATTCGATGAAGTGCGCCAGTTCGTCGACGTACATCTGATTGAGCGACCATCCGTCGGGCATGCCGATGGTGTCCGTGGTCGTCCCTCGGCGAAGCGTCACCCCACCGGCGAAGTCCCATCGAAGGGTTCCGGTCGAGCCGATGATCTGACAGCCGCGCTGATAGTCGCGCTGAACGAAATTGAGGTGGACGCTCGACACGACGCCCCGCTCGTGCTCGAGCAGCAGTTCCGCGAGGCCGTCGACGGCCAGGCCGAGAGAGGCGGCAGGACGCACGATGGCTGCAGAGAGCCGCGCGGGACCGAAATACCAGAGCGCCAAATCGATCTCGTGAATGCAGTCGAGAATGGCGCCGCCGCCCTGCTGCGCGCTGGCGCTGTAGCTGGCGCGGTAGTCCTGGCCCGGCCGCCAGTCGGGCAGATACGAGCCCGTGTAGAGGCGTGCCGCGGCGACGTCGCCGATTGCGCGCTCGTTCAGCAGCCGCTTCACCGTCGCGGGTCCCGGGTGAAAGCGCATGTTGCAGCCGACCAGCGTGACCAGATTCCGCGCACGCGCCTCGTCAATCAGGTCGGGCACGCCGTCCAGCGTGCTGCCGAGCGGCTTCTCGACGAACACGTCGCAACCCAGGCGCACGGCGGCCAGCGCCAGGGGCACGTGCTGCGCCGATGGCGTGGCAACAATCGCGGCAGCCGGACGTGACGACCACACGTCGTCCGGCGACGCGGCTGCGACCACCCCCAGCTCGCGGGCAAGGTGACGCGCGCGCGCCGGATCGGTATCAAACACGATGACGTCATGCCCGAGCGCCGCCGCATTGCGCGCGTGCCGCGTGCCAATCGAACCGCATCCAAGCACAGCGATGGTCACGGCACCCGATCAGCGGCGATAGAACACGACGACTTTTTCAACCGCCTCAATGACGTCATCGACGTCGGAATCGCTCATCGCAGGAAACATCGGCAGCGACAGAAGCCCTTCGTACGCACACTCCGCGACGGGGCACATGCCCTGGTGCGTTCCCTGTGTCTGACGGTAATAGGGATGGAGATGCACCGGCACGTAGTGGACGTTGACGCCGATGTTTTCCGCACGGAGCGCGCGAAAGATCTCGCTGCGTCCCGCGCGCAGCGCCTCGAGGTCGAGCCGTACCACGTACAGGTGATAGGCGTGCTCGGCGCCACGGCGTACCGCCAGCGGCCGTACAGCCGGCAGCTGCGCGAACGCGGCGTCATACCGCGCGGCAATCTGCCGGCGCCGTGCAATGAACGCAGGAAGCCGCTCGAGCTGCTGAAGGCCGAGCGCGCACTGGATATCGGTGATGCGGTAGTTGTATCCGAGCTCCACCATGTCGTACGCGAACGCCCCCTGCGCCTCGCGTTGACGATGGTCGCTGACGATCCCATGGTTGCGGAAGACGCGCATCCGGTCCGCAAGCGGCGCCTCGTCGGCGACGACCGCTCCGCCCTCCCCCGTCGTCACGTGCTTGACCGGATGGAAGGAGAAGCACGACAGGCGCGCAAGGGTGCCGACGGGGCGTCCGTTCGAGGCCCCGCCGATCGAATGACACGCGTCGGCGACCAGCGAAATGCCGCGTGGCTTCAGGATCGCAGCGAGCGAGTCGTAGTCGGCTGGCTGGCCGGCATAATCGACCGCGATCACCGCGCGTGTCCGCGGCGTGATCGCACGTTCCGCGCTGGCCGGATCGATCAGCAGCGTGTCGCGATCGACATCCGCGAACACCGGTGTGGCGCCTTCGTAGCGCGCGCAGTTGGCCGTCGCCGCGAAGGTCATCGCCGGAACAATCACTTCATCGCCGGCGCGCACGTCGAGTGCCCTCATCGCCGCGTGCAGTGCAGCGGTGCCGCTGCTCACGGCCACGCCGTGCCGCGCGCCGGCGCGTGCCGCGCACGCGCGTTCGAATGCCGCGACCACGGGCCCCGTCGTCAGCCAATCCGAGCGCAGCACCTCCACAACGGCTGCAATGTCCGCATCGCTCACATCCTGGCGGCCGTACGGCAGCATCCGCGACCGCACGGGCGAGCCACCGTGGAGCGCAAGCGCGTCAGAGACTTTCATAGGGCGCGAGAGTCGGCTTTAGCACACAGCTATCGCACTCTCACTTACAGCAGCGCGCGCACGTGGCCCGCGAGAAGGCGGGGGGAGTTCCGCATGGCACAACTGAAGAGTGGGTCAACGCATATTCCCGCCGGGAGTCCGCCGGGAAGCGCTCATCGTACGGGAAGGTCACGCGCCGGTCAACCGGCGAACCCGCTGTCTCAATAGCCCCACATATGCTGCAGCGACACGGATTGATGGTTGTTCACCGTCACGAGTTGGCCGTTCAGATCCCCGTCGCGCGCACGGATCACGATGGCGCCGTAACCCGCCTCGCCAAGATGACGACGAAAGTCGGGAAACAATTCATCGAGCCATACCAGCTGGTACGTGAAGGGCCGGATCGACCGTTTCGCCTCGCACAGCCGGCCCGCGGCGTCAAAGAGCTTCACGACGTACTCAATCTCGACGTCGTGGTGGAGATTGCCGCTGCCGTTGACCAGCAGGGCGCCTACGCGCCACCCGTCGCGGGCGACGGCGCGGCCATAGAGGTTCGTTCCTCCGACCAGGTGGTTCGACGGGTGAATCCAGTGCGGCATCTGGTCCACCATCACAATCCCGATCTCGGATGTGGGAACTGCCGTCTGCGTCCCGACCAGTTCGTCGGCATAGACGAGGCCGGGGCGGCTCTTCGTCCAGGGCTGACCAAGCAGCATCCGGCCATCACGACTGTAGAAACGCAACATGAACTCACGCAGCACGGGCCACGATGAATCGAGCGACAGCCCGACCTCGAGGCCGGATTCCACCGGCAGCACGGGCACGCAATACGGCCAGGTCACGATGTCGTGGTCGCGGAGGGCGCGCTCGAGGTCGCCCAGCGGAATTGATGGCGCCCCCTTCGTGAGGAACTCGAACGACTGGCCTTGAATGTGGTTCGCGGACAGATGCTTGTGTCCTGCCCGCTCTTCGAAACTGAACCAGTACGGCGTCGTGTACTGACCGAACCGGCAGCCGATGTAGTCACCAAAGATCGGCTCCTTGCCGTTGTGCAACGGGATCTCGACCTGATCGATGCGGCTGGAGCGGTCGCGCGTCATGGTGAAGACGCGTGGACCATCGACGCATTCGACGGCCAACCCTCTGTCGGTCAGGTCGTCGTAGTGATTCGGCAATGTGAACACAATTCGCCCGTTGCCGAAGCTCGAGCGGCTCTGGATGAATTCGGTGCTGCCCGTGGCATGCGGGATATCGTGCACGCCATGCAGGGTCGTAATCGAGCCGCCCCATTCCGCGTCGGCGCAAAAGCGCCAGCGAAAGTGCCGGCCGCGGGTCAGCACCGGCGCACAGGTATAGACCGATAAGGCAGCGGGGCCGCTGCGTTCAGGCAGCAACTCCTCGAGCTTCACCTCCACGGTTTCCCCCGGCTGCAGGAGCATCCATCGTTCGTGCTTCGTGTGCCGGTCGTACGCCTCGAGCCGCGCGAGAATCGGATCGCGACCGGAAACACCGGCCGTACAGTCCCGGTGCGCGCCATGAGGCGGAGCAGGCGCGGGTGATACAGACGCGCAAGCGGTCCGCCGACAACGACACATTCCGACGACAGCACCGTTCGGTCGAGCACACGGGCGCCGTGCTCGACATCGGCAAAGCTGCCTGAGAACCAGACCGTATCCACGTCCGCCATCGTCGCGTTCACAGCGGTCCGGAACGCTTCGACGAACGGCCGATCTCCGTACACCGACACGGTTCGGCAACGTCGGGCGGCAATCTCGTCGAGCGCCTCATCGATCGACGGCGATACCGAATTGACGGGCGCCGCCGCCGGAGCGGCCTTGCGAATCGCATGACGCTTGTTTGCCGCCTCTGCGAACTCGGGCTGCGCGGCTTCTGCGATGTGCTCCTCCAGCTGTGTGCAGGGCGGTAAGGGATTCCTGCTCGCGACGATGAACCCTGTCAGGCCCTTCCAGGGCGTAGCCGGCAGTACGCACACGTTGGTGTACCCCGCCTCTGCCAACAGGTGCGCGAAGGGATGACATGTCGCCTCGTAGACCCGGTCCGCGGCGTCCCGCAATGTCATCACGCTGCTCTCGACGCCGAAGCAATTGTCGATGTGATCGGCAACCACCACGGTCGGCGCCACGCGTGACAAACCCTTGAGTATCTGGTCCGTGTCCTGCCCGGCAAGCGCGTAGCAACACTGGAACACGACCGCGATGTCGGCCGTGATCAATGTTTCATCAAGCAGCTCAGAGAGGCGTATTGCATCCGCTTCGTACAACTCGACGCCCGGCATTTTGGCGAGGATGAAACCGAGTGCCCGCCGATCCACGTCGATGCCGACGAAGCTGAAATCGATGCGATCACCGAGATGATATTCGAGCGATCGGAACACCGCCCCCGAGGAGCACCCGTAGTCAAGCACTCGAACCTTGCGTCTTGTGCCGGACGCAGGCGCATCGTCTGCCGTGGCAAGCGCAGACACGAGACCGCAGAGCTGAAGGAAATGCTTCGCCGAATATCTGTCCCATTGCGCAGCCAGATATGCGCCATCGCCCGCGCGCTGCTGGCTTACAATGCGTTCTTCGAAAGACGGAGTCGATTCCATGGTGGGCTCTGAAGCGATATCGGGGGGAGATATCGATAGGACTATATGTCAAAAGACGCGCTGCCCGAGCCTCCCACGCTCGAGGAACGCCTGGCCCGGCTGCAGCGGCCGCTCGGCGATGGAAGCTACCTGGCCGCCTCGTGGGACAACTATTATACTCGCCGCTATCGCGACGTCTGCGCGATCATCAAGGCCCTGTTCGATACCGGCGGGCACGCGGAACCCGACAGACCAATCACGGTGCTCGAGTACGGCTGTTCCGCAGGCGCGCTGTTCCGCGCTCTCGATCACAATCTCGGCTCCCAGTTCCACTTCCGATTCATCGGCGTCGACACCGATCGGCGTGCGAGCGGATTTCTGCGCGCGAAAATGCCGGCCGTCGAGATCCATGAGGCCGACCTGACACGGTTCGAAGAGATGGTCGCCGCGGCGTCGCTGACGGCGGACGTCTGCGTGGCCATGTCTCAGTTGTACGGCACGGATGAACAGACGGCGAGCCGGCTCCTCGGCGCATACGCGGCGATCGCGCCGCATGTCGTCGTCGTCGATCAGATCGACAACGTGAACGGCGCCAGCGGCAAGCTGCTCGAGCTCGTCGATCACTCGGAACGGCGGTACGAGGCATTCTGTCATCCGTTCGCGCGCCTGTTATCCGACGCCGGTTACCGAGCAATCGCGTCCTTTCCGGCGGCGGAACCGTACAAGAGCATCTCGGGATATGTCGTGGCCTCGAGAGCGGACGGTCTGTCGTCAGATGCGATCGCCGCGAGCCTTCAACGATCGGAGGCGGCCGGCGACGGCGCGCTCGCGCAGCCGGTGTCGTTTGGCGCGATATTGAGTGATTTTCTCCGCGCCAACAAACTCGCCTGCATGGACGTCGGGGCGGCCGGGGGGGTGCACGACCTCTGGAGGCCCTACAGCGAGTTCATCGAGGTCGATGCGTTCGAACCGAACGAAGAGGCCTGCAGGCGGGCCGCCGCCGCCAGCCAGCCGTTCGTCCACTGGCACCCCGTCGCCCTCGGCGCCCAGACGGGCGCGCAGCAGTTTTATGTCCTGAGCGCCCCGACGGGTTCGTCGTTCTACCCGCCGAACGATGACGTGCAGCAGTTTTTCAACGGATCCAGCTACCGGCGCATCACGAGGATCGTCGACATCGAGACGGTGACGATCGCGGACTTTCTTCACCGCTTCCATCGGCCGATGCCGAATCTCATCAAGCTCGATACGCAGGGGAGCGAGCTCGACATCCTTCGCTCAGTGGACGACAGCCAGTGGCCGGCCGTGTTCGCGATCGAAGTCGAGGTCGAGTTCGCCGAGCTGTACAAGAATCAACCGCTCTTTTGTGATGTCGACAGCTTCCTCCGCTCGAAGGGCCTGGTGCTCTTCGATCTCCGCACCGCCCGGGAGTACTGCTGCGCTCACGATGACGTCGCGTACTACTTGAAAAGGTATTTCGATGTCAGCACCGGGCGCAATGACATGAGTGCGCGTTTATATGCCGGCGATGCCCTCTACATCCGGAATTTTCTGACAGAGCCGCCGACATCGCGCGACGACCTGCTGCGGCTCGTGGCGACGCTGCTCATTTACCTGTACTTCGACTATGCGATCTACGTGTGCGACGTCGGGCTGGAGCAGGGGCTGCTCACCGCATCAGAGCATGAGACCCTGATCGCTGAAATCGTCGCGGGCGCGCCGCGGCGACGCCCCGTCGATCATGTGTATCAGGCGTTCTGGCAGGTGAGGAGCTGGCCGAATCAATGAATTCCAGCACTCCCCGCACGCCCTCCGGGCGCGCCCTGTCGACGTCCCTGCTGGCGCTCATCGTCATGTCCGGCACCTGGGCGTTGCTGATTGTGGTGATCCGCTGGCCAATGGGGACGCCATCGGGATGGTCCGTGCTGGAGGTGTTCGTCCTGTCGGGTGCGGTGATGCTGACCTGGCGCGAGGCGTCAAGCCGCGTCCTCGAGGGTCAGTGGTCGACGTATGCCTTCGTCCTCCTCGCCACGCTCGCCGTGCTGTTCTCGCCGGCGCTGGTCTGGGTACTCGGACGGGCGACGACGCCGATCCTGTCTGTCGTTCTCGCGTTCGTCTGGATCGTTGGTCTGCGCGGTCTGATTCGCGACTGCCGGCACGAATCGGCCTGGCAGATCGGCGCAGCCGTCCTGGGCGGCGCGGGTCTTGGCTTCACCTATTTCCTGTACGTCAATACCAAGAGCTACGGCTCGGTTTTTTCCCCGGAGCAGATCCTGGTCGGAACCCAGCACCCCGACACGATGTTCCACGCATCGCTGGCAGGCATGCTCGGGCGGTTCGGAGTGCCGACCACGGGGCTCGATGCGCTCGTTCCCATTCACTATCACTTCCTGTCGCACACGATGATCGGTGTCACGGGCCGATGGATCGGTGTCGCGCCCATCGAAGCGTACTACCTGGTACACCAGGTGCTCAATTTGCCACTCCTGTTTTTCAGTCTCACCGCAGCGACATTCTGGCTCTGGCGCCCTGACGGCACGGCGGCGGATGGACTCGTCGCGCTCGTCGCGCCGTTGCTCCTGCTGCTGACGTTCGAGCGCTGGGACTGGGGAAGCTATCTGGTCTCGGAATCGTACGCGCTGTCGTTGTCGCTCCTGCTCCTCACGCTGCCCCTGGTGATGGAACTTCACGAGCGTCCTCGGATCGCCCGTCCCGTGGTGCGTTTCGTGGCGCTCGCGATCGGCGGCATGGCCATCATGCTCGCCAAGAACTCCGTCGGAGTGCTCTTTGCCGGTGGCGTGCTGTACGCCGTCATCCGGTCGAACGGTCTGACGCTGAAGCGCCTCACCGTCGCGATCGTCACAGCGGCCGTGCTGGGCGCCATTGGACTTCGCCTGACGATGTCGAATGCCTATTCCGGTACGTCCGCGATCGAATGGCTTCACTTCGTACATGCGTACCCTGACGCCGCCTGGCCAAACATCTGGACCATCGTTGTCCTACTCGTCCCCGGAGTGTGGGTGTGGACGCGCAATGACGGCGAACGGCGAGTACAGGTCGAAGTCCTCGGTGTTCTCGCGCTGGGAAGCCTCGTTGCCGGACTCGTGCTGCGGCTTGGCGCGGGTGCGGCCTACTACTTCCTGAATGTTGGCGTGTGGATGGCGATTGTGATTGCTGCGGGTGGGTTTCTACTGCCGCGCCTTGCCGCGGCAAGCTGGCAACCCGCGATGACGGCCGTGATGATCGCGCTGGTGGCGGCGGTCATCCTCTCGTCGTCGGACAAGCGCCAGGCGGGATCCAGGTTGATCGCGTTGGCCTCGACCATTGACGCACGCGTGCAAGACCTGAACGGCGTGACCCCGGTCAGCAGCAGCGCACCCCCACGGCTGTTCGCCTTCCTCTCACCGGGCGATTCGATCCGTTCCGGCATCGCCGACGGGATCCGCCACACGCCGGGCGGACGCCTGGACCAACGTCTCATCGCGGCGGCGACGGGCGAGGTGCGCGTGGATGCGGTCTACGTGCCGCCGGCCGATACGGCGTTCTGGCGCATGCAGAAGCTATGCACCGCGGCGCCGTTCTTTGTTCCGGCTCTGTCCTCGCTGCCCATGGTGCTGGGGCTACCGCCCGACAAGGCGGAGTGTCCGGTCAGCGCGGAGACCGGGTACGGCTTCAGTGACAGCCCGGAGTCCTCGCGATCCGTGTCGCTCTCCGATACCGCACTTTGCGAAACGCTGAGACGCGATGGATTCAGGACAGCGCTCGTACTCGAGAGTCCTGACGCCAGCCGGGTTGTCACCTGCTGGTGAAATCGGCCACCCACGCATCTACTGGCGTCTCGCGAAAGCCGGCGACGAAGTTGCGGCGGAGGTGAGGAGGAGGGACGTCCAGCGATGGAAGCGGGTCGCCCGTCAGGAGCGCCACCGCAATGTGCGGCAGGTTCAACCCGTTCATCGTCGTGAGGTAGCTGTAGCCGTTCAGACGGCAATTCGCTTCGAACACCATCCAGATGCCGGTGCCGGTGTGACGCCGCAGCTCGAGATTGATCGCACCGCGCCATCCGCCGGCCGCGTCGATGATCCGCGCGCCGAGTTCGTGCAGCTCCGGCGCATCGAACAGCTCGCCGGCAAACCCGCCGCCGCCCCACGTGAAGATCGTCAATGTCGACCGCATCGACACGCTGACCACCTGCCGGCCGTCCGCGTCGTAGATCATCGTCAGCACGCATGTGCCTCCAGGAACGAATTCCTGAAGGACGAAGTTGCTTCCGTGCTCGCGCGCCAGGCGCGTGATCGCATGAGGCAGCTGATCGGCGTGCTCGATAATGGCGACCCCACGGCCGCCGCTCAAGCCAATCGGTTTGGCGACGATCGGGAAGGGCAACTCGCCGGGAGGGGGAAACGGGGGCCGCCACGTCTGCGGGACATGACGAGGCAGGGCCGCGCTCAGCACCTCGATCATCCGCGCCTTGTGTCCCAGATTGTCGAACTGCGGCTGTGATGGCTTGAACATCCGTACCGGCGGATTCCATCCCTCGGCCAGCAGCGCCACGACACCTTCGACGTCGTAATCCGAGGTTGGGATCACGGCGTCGATCTTGTGCGTCGCGATGGCGCGATCGAGCGCGGCACGATAGGCGTCGCGGTCGCGTGCGCGCGGCACCACGATCGGCGTCACCCACGGCCAGTACAACCCCGGCGCGAAGCGGTTCGCATCGGTGACGAACAATCGCAGCCCGGGCACGTCACGCAGCGCGTGAATGAAATTGATGGCTGCGGCCGTTGCCGACAGCACCAGCAGGTTGGTCATGCCGGGAGCGGCCGGTAGCTGGCGTAATGCGGCTGCGCGTTCAAGCGGAGCCCTGCTGGAAGGACAGTGGTGCCGCTTGACGCCGCCAGCGGATCGATGCCGCCGCGGCGGAACGTGACGAACACCGCGCGCGGCACGGGACGAAGAGAGGTGAGGCGGGCGCCGGCGTCGGTCAGCACCCAGTTCATCGTGCAGAACCCGTCGAGATGCAGCGCGGACGCGATCGCCGCCGATCGCTCGACCAGCTGCGCATCCGAGATCGTCTCCGCCGCCTGAAGAATCACGTCGCGGAAAAAGCGCTCTTCGAACACACGGAAGACGCCGAGTGCGGCGCCGTCGCGACCGAAGCGGCCGATGGTCATCACCGTTCCCGCCGTCCGCAGCTGCTGCTGAAAGACCACGCCGCAGCCATGAGGATCGGTGAGCTCGGCGAGCTCGCCGCCCGGCCCGTCGACTGGCGTGTCGGGCCGATGCCACCGATTGCCTTTCGCCTGCCAGATTCCCGTGGCGTCAGGACGATCGTGGACGCGCTCCACGTGCTCGACTCCGATCGCCGCGGCGGCGATCGGCAGCGTGCGCGTGAGCGACCAGTCGTCTGCCACCATCCATCGCGCCGACATCGGGACGACGGCATCGCCGTCGCCGACGAGCGCCCGCCACGTGTGCGGCGACGCGCGCGCGAAATGGACGTGGGTGAAGTCCCATCCGTCGAGCACCGGTTGATCCGAGATGAACAGGATTTCGCGATCGCCGTAGGCGAGCGCAAGGGAGCTGGCGGCCTGCACTTCGGCGCCGACCGCAACGATGCGGCTCATTCGCCTCGATGGTACCTTGCCGCACGGGCAAACGCTACGCTACTCTGCCTGCGGTGCCGCTCCCTGATGCATCGACGACGGCCGCGATCCCGTGGCCGACCGATCTGGATCCGCGGACGCTGTGTCTAACGGTCGATGTGGAGTGGGCAGCGCCGGCGGTGCTCGACGATCTCCGCGCGCTGTTCGATCAGCATGGCGTGAGCGCCACGTTCTTCGTGACGCACGCGGGCGTGGAGGTGCCGGGACACGAGCGCGGCCTTCATCCCAACTTCCGGCAGAACGGCGACACGTACCGCGCGCTGCTGCAGCGGCAGACGCCGGGCACTGCGCCGAGCGAGTCGGAGCTCTACGAGCACGTCGTCAGGACGACGAAAGCCTTCGCGCCCGAAGCGCGCGGCGTGCGCTCGCATTCACTGTTCTATGACTCGGCGCTGATGCCGGTCTACCTCGCCAACGGCATCGAGTACGAATGCAGTTATTTGATGCCGCTCGTTCCGGACCTGCGGCCGTTTGCCAAGGAGTACGGCCTGCTCGGCATTCCGACCTACTACGCGGATCATTTCGACATCATGAACGGCGTCAGCGGGTTCGATCTGGCGCGCCTGCAGCTCGATCGTCCGGGGCTGAAGGTGATCGACCTGCATCCGAACATCGTCTTCACCAACGCGCGCGACAACGACGAGTTCATGTCGACCAAGCCCTTCTACCACGACGAGCAGCGGCTGCTCGCGGCGCGCTACGGTGGGCGCGGCATCCGCACGCTGCTGCTCGACCTGCTCAACAACATCGTCCGGCAGCGTCGTCCGACGACAACGCTCGGTGAGGTTGCCGGCGCGTGGCGCCGGATCGCACCATGGTCGTAACGGCGGATCCTGCGCCGCCCGAATGGGCCGCGTTTCTCGCCGCATCGCCGAACGCCACCCTTTTCCACGAACTGCCATTCCTCGCCTACCACGCCGCCGATCGGTTCCGTTTCCATCACCTCGTCGTGCGTGACGGCGCGGCACCCGCCGCGGTCGTTCCGGGAGGACTTGTCGGCGGCGAGCGGCCTGTCTTCACGAGCCCGGTTGGCGCCTCGGTTGGAGGCCCGGCGCTCGCCGCCGGCGCACGAGCGTCGGATGTCGAAGCGATCGTTGCCGCGCTGCAGGAGCACGCGACGACGCACGGTTGGGGCGGACTCGAGTTCACGCTGCCGCCGGCTGTCTACGCGCCGGAGGTCGGCGACATGCTCTCGTTCGCACTGTTTCGACGAGGCTTCTCGCTCACGGAGCGGTGGCTCTGTCCGATGCTGCCGATCGCGCGCGCTGGCGACGAACGCCATGCGCAGCTCTTCCGCGCGCGATTCCCGAAGTTCGTGCGCGCGGCGCGGCGATCCGGCGTGCGCGTCGAAGAGCACGGGGTGGAAGGCCTGTCCGCGTTTCTCAACGTCTTTGATCAGACGTACCAGCGCCATGGAGTGGCGCCGACACACAGCGCGGCGGAAATCGAAGATCTGCTGGGCCGGTTTCCGGAACGGATTCGCATCTTCCTGGCGATGCTCGATAGAACGCCGGCCGCCGGCCTGCTCGTGTTCCTGCTGAACCCGCGCGTCGCCTACACCTTTTATATCTGTGCAAACAGCGACCTTCCCAAAGCCCAGGGCAACCTCGTGGCGATCGCCGGCCTGCTCGACTGGCTCGGCGAGCGCGGCTACTCGTGGCTCGACCTCGGCCCCGGCGCATCGCTCGCGAAGTTCAATGACGGCGTGATGTTCTTCAAGGAAAATCTCGGCGCGATCGGGCATACGCGTGACAGGTGGCGGTGGTCGATCGACGCCACGCATCATTAGTCAGGACCGGATTCACCTGCTACAGTGTTACGCGCATGCCGCCAGCCAGACCGAAAGTACTTGGCCTCGCCGCGTCGCTGCGCAACGCGCGGTGGGGCGCCGGCAGCGAAAAGCTCGTCGTCGACCTGGCCACGCTGCCCGACAAGGCGGCGCTGCTCGCCTATCTGACGAAGGAGTCGGAGCGCCATCTCGAGAACTTCCTCGAGGCCGGGCGCCGCGCAGGCAAGGACTTCCTCGAGATCTACAGGAACCTGAACAAGGCGACGGGCGAGGCGGGGTTGAGCAACTCCGAAGTGGCGCTCGCGGCGGCGCTGTGGGCGGCGCTCAGGGAAGGCGCCGACATCGGCCACCTCTCGCTCGCTGAGTTCTTCACCGCCTCGGGCGACGTGCGCAGGCCCGACGTCCTCCGCCGCCGTCTGCTGGAAGCCGACGCGATTCTCCTCTCCGGTCCCGTGTACTTCGGCGATCGTGGCAGCCTGGCCGAAACGCTCGTCGATTTCATCGCGCGCGACGACGAGCTGCGCACCGCCGTCGCCGGCCGCCTCTACGGAGGCATCGCCGTCGGCGCGAAACGCAACGGCGGTCAGGAGACGACGCTCATCTACCAGATGATGGACATGCTCGGTCTCGGGATGCTCGCCGTCGGCAACGACAGCGACACGACCGCGCAGTACGGCGGCACCGGCCACGCGGGCGACGTCGGGACGATGCACAAGGACATCTACGGGATCGATACGTCGATGGGTGTCGGCCGCCGCATCGCGCGCGTGGCCCTGGCGCTGGCCGAAGGCGGACCGCTCGCGGATCGTCCGCGCGTCGCGTTCCTCGTGCTGCAGGACGTCGACGGCATCGCACAGCGCACCGTGGACGAACTGCTCGAGCGCCTCAATCGGCGGATGCACGCGACCGTCGTCAACCTGACGACCAAGAGCATCCGGCGATGCCTGGCGTGCGACATCTGCCCGACGCACATCGACACCGATGACGTCTACCGCTGCATCATCACCTCGTCGGGCGATGACCTGAGCGATCTGCACGCGGAGCTGATCCAGCACGACATTCTCGTGCCCGTTGTCGCGACCTCTCACGATCGCCGGCGCATGATCAGCAACTATCAGACGTTCATCGAGCGGACGCGCTACGTCCGGCGCGGCGACTACGTCTGGTCGGATCTGCTCGTCGTGCCGCTCGGGCTGACGGAGGGCATTGCCTACGACTCCTATCCGATCCGGATGCTGACGTCGTTCCTGCGCCACCACACGGTGCTCTCCCGGCCGCTCGTGGCGCGCATCGTCTCCGGGCGCGCCGAGGGGATCGACGATCTGGCCGACGGGCTCGCGACCGCCGTCGGCGTGAGCGAACGGCTGGTCTCGGGCCGTCTGCTGATCGCGACGCAGCCGGACCATCGTTACAACCCGGTCGGCTACGTGCTCAGCGCGAACAAGGACGCGGAAGACGAGAAGCTGCAGCGCAGGCGCGCGATGATCGAGGACCGCGCCCGGCGCGCCGAGCGCGAAGCCGCCACGCGCGTTGCGAAGCCCCGCGCCAAGGAGAATGTCGTCCGCTCGTGACCGCCAGCCGGACCGGCGCCTGATCGCGGCGAAACACGGGCGGGCGTCGTGCCCGCTCACCTCTCCCTACGAGCTCTCCTTCACCACACTCACCGCGTTCGAAAGCGTCTGGGTGTCGCTCGAGGACGACGCCGGCGAAATTGGCATCGGCGAAGCCGTCGCGCTGCCTGGATATGGCGACGAGACCGTCGAGCGCGTGCAGCAGACAGTCGCGTCACTGCTCTCCGATGCCGTCGGCGTGACCGCCGCCGAGCTGCGCGCGACATGCCACGACGCGCTCGGCGCGTCACCGTTTGCCGCGTCGGCGATCCTGACGGCGCTCGACCTGCCGGACTACCTCGAGTGTCTCCGGCCGGACTGGGCATTCGATCTCAACGCGCCGATCGCCGGCGATGCGGAGCCCGCGGTCCTCGGCGCCGCGCTCGAACGCGCGCTCGCGCGCGGCTGCTCGTACGTGAAGGTGAAGGTCGGCCGCACTCCTGATGCAGAGCGGCGCAACGCGTCATGGCTGCTGACCGCCCGGCCCGACGCTCGCTACACGCTCGTGTTCGATGCCAACCAGGGATATTCCGTGGACCAGGCGCGGCGTCTGAGCGACACGCTGGCGACGGATCCGTTCGGACGACTGCTCTGGTTCGAGCAACCCGTGGATCGCCGCGACTGGGATGCGATGTCGCGTGTCTGCGCGGACGCCAACGTCCCCATCGTGCTGGACGAATGCATCTATACGGCACACGACATCGATCAGGCGCGATCGATCGGCGCCGCCGGCGTCAAGCTGAAAGGGTTCAAGAACGGCGGCATCGCGGCAACGCTCGCGCTCGCCGCACACGCCCGCCGCGCGCTGCTGACGGTCGTGTTCGGCAACGGCGTCGCGACCGACATCGGCAACTTCGCGGAACTGCTCACGCTGGGCGAAGGCGCACGGCTCTTTACCCCGCCGAGCGAATCGAGCGGATTCGCGAAGCTGGCCGCGCCGCTCTGCGATCTCGGGCTCGTCATCGACGACGGATATCGCCTGACGTGCGGCATCGATGCGGCTACCGCGCGGCAGCGGCTCCGATCTTTTCATGCGTCCTGACGTGCCTGGGTTATGGTTATCTCCGCTATGAGGAGGCGGCCGGTTCTCTCCGTCATCGTCCCCGTCTACAACGAGAGCGAGAACGTCGGGCCGATGCACGACGCGCTGTTCGACACCGCTCAGCAAGCGTCGTGGGTGGACTGGGAGTTCATCTTCATCGACGACGGCAGCACGGACGACACATTCGAGCTGCTGCGCCGCTCGCACCTGCGCGACCCGAGGGTGAAGGTGGTCCGCATGTCGCGGAACTACGGCAGCCACAAGGGCGCTGCGGCCGGCCTCCGCTACGCCGCGGGCGACGCCGCGGTGATCATGGCCGGGGATCTGCAGGATCATCCGCGTGAGATCCTGCGCTTCCTCGACAAGTGGCGCGAGGGGTATCACGTGGTGTGGGGCGTCCGCGCCAACCGCGACGACAATCCCGTGGATGTCGCGCTCTCCCGATTCTTCGCGATGCTGATTCGCCGCATCGCGCTGCCGTCGTATCCGA
>QHWQ01000304.1:0-6886 GCA_003222635.1 Acidobacteriota bacterium
CGCGGTGGCACAGCGATCGGGCGCACGTCGTCGAACGCATCAAGTTCACCGATCGAATGAACGCGTCGTACGACGTCACCATTGACGACCCGGCGATTTTCACCGCGCCCTGGGTTGAGAACTGGTCGATGCAGAGGAAACCCACCTGGAAGATTTTCGAGTTCGTCTGCGACGACAACGATCGATGCCGCGGAGGGAAGTGCACCGCCTCCGACGCGCAGAAAAACTCCACGCAATGAGGAGACAGTCCGCCTGAAAATCCCCATGTGACGACCTTGCCACGCGCATCCTTGACGTCCACGTAGAACCAGATGTGCGGATTCTTCCACTCCATCTTCTTGACGACACCCGTCACCGACACCGGTTTGGTCCTGTCGTATTCGGTGGCGAACGAGTGGTGAGCCAGGAGGGGAACCGTGAGGACCGCGACGAGTGCCGCGGACACCGCGCCCGTTATCTTCATGCGCGGTAGCCTACACCCGGACGGGCAGAAACTACATCGACATCTTGCGTGGGGGCATCAGGTCCCAGACGCGCCAGAACTCCGACATCTCGGCCGGCGTCCCCAGCGACACCCGGACGAACTTATCGAAGCCGGGAATCGAAGGCGCGATCGCGACGTTGTTCTTCCTGAAGTGCTCGATGATCTCGACGCCCGGCCCGCCGGTATTCATCATCACGAAATTCGCGCACGAGTCGATCGGCCGCAGCGTGTTCACCGCATCGGCCGAGGACGCGCGGCCCGACTGAGGAGTGAGCGATGCGCATGTGTCTCGCGGCGGTCGGAGTTCTCTGCGCACTGGGTCTCTCAGGTTGCTCGACCCGTGAGGCGCCGCCGCAGGCGGCTAATGCGCAGGACATTCCGCGCGCACCGGACGGCAAGCCTGACTTCAGCGGCGTCTGGGCGGGCCCCGGCTTCAGACATACCGGCAAAGACACCGACAGCGCCACGGTGCGGCTCTACACCGACGCGAAGATGTCCTCGTTTACGCCCGAGGGCAAGTCACTCTTCTTCAAGCCGCACACGGGCAACGTTCGCATCGACGATCCCACCGCCATCTGTTTGCCCAACGGCCTGACCCGCCAGATTCCCTCGCCCTACGCGCAGCAGTTCATCCAGACGCCGAATCAGCTCGTCATCCTGTACGAGTACATGCATTTCTTCCGCGTGATTCCGATCGGCGCGCCGAACCGGCCGCACGCCGCGGATACCGAGCCCACCTACATGGGCGATTCAATCGCCTGGTGGGAAGGGGATACGCTCGTCATCGACACCGTGAGTCTCAAGGAGTGGATGCTCGATGCCTATCACCCCGACGACGGCGGATCGCGGTGGCACAGCGATCGGGCGCACGTCGTCGAACGCATCAAGTTCACCGATCGAATGAACGCGTCGTACGACGTCACCATTGACGACCCGGCGATTTTCACCGCGCCCTGGGTTGAGAACTGGTCGATGCAGAGGAAACCCACCTGGAAGATCTTCGAGTTCGTCTGCGACGACAACGATCGATGCCGCGGAGGGAAGTGCACCGCCTCCGACGCGCAGAAAAACTCCACGCAATGAGGAGACAGTCCGCCTGAAGGCGGACACTACCGACAATGTGATCGTCCTACCGGCAGTGTGACCGTCCTACCGGCAATGTAGTGTCCGGCTTCAGCCGGACCAGCGACCTGGAGGTACAGAATCATGCGGATCCCGAGTCGTCTCGCGATTGGGTTGATTCTTCTCCTGACGAGCACATCCGTCTCGGCGCAGGCGACAGCAGAACTCAACGGACGCGTCACCGATGAGAGCGGGGGCGTGCTGCCGGGCGTGACGGTAACCGTCACGCAGACGGACACCGGGTTCACACGCTCGGTGGTGACGGAGGCAAACGGTCTCTACGTGGTCTCGAGCCTGCCGACCGGTCCCTACCGGCTCGAGGCCGCGCTGCAGGGATTCCGCACCTACGTGCAGACCGGCATCGTCCTGCAGGTGGCGGCGACGCCGACGATCAACGTGGTGCTGTCGGTCGGCAACCTGCAGGAAACGATCACGGTGGAGGAGGCGGCCCCGCTCGTCGACGTGCGGAGCACCGGCATCAGCGAGGTCGTGGAGCAGGAGCGGATCCTCGAGCTGCCGCTGCAGGGACGTCAGGTCACCGACCTCATCGTGCTCGCGGGCGCCGCCGTGCAGGACGTGCCGAACAACAAGAGCATGCCCGGGTCGATCTTCACCGGGGTGGCCGGGAGCCTGCCGTTCGGCGTGGCGTACCTGCTCGACGGCGCCATGCATAACAACCCGTACGACAACCTGAACATGCCGCTGCCGTTTCCCGATGCGCTGCAGGAATTCCGCGTCGCGACGAGCGGGCTCTCCGCCGACAACGGCGTCCATTCAGGGGGCACGGTGAACGCGGTGACGAAGTCGGGCACGAACATGCTGCACGGCACGCTGTTCGAGTTCCTGCGCGATAAGCGGTTCAACTCCAAAGCGGTCTTTGCGCCCATTGGTCCCGACGGCAAGCGCCTGGACGATGGGCTCAAGCGGAATCAGCCGGGCGGCGTGCTCGGCGGGCCGATCCTGACCGACCGTTTGTTCTTCTTCGGCGCCTATCAGGGGACGTTCCTCCGCGTCACGCCGCCCGACGCGACCACCATCATTCCGACGCCGGCGATGCTGGCGGGCGACTTCACGGCGTTTGCCTCGCCGGCCTGCAACCGTGGCCAGCAGGTTACGCTCCGCGCGCCGTTCGTGAACAACACGATCGATCCGCGCCTCTTCAGCCCTGCGGCCATGGGGGTTGCGCGGCAGCTTCCGGTGACGACCGATCCGTGTGGCAACGTCCGGTTTTCCGCGCCCGTTCACTACGATCAGAACCAGATCGTCGCCAAGATCGATTTTCAGCAGAGCGGCGGGCATTCGATGTTCGGCCGCTACATGATGACGCTCGACGAACAGCTGCCGGCGTGGCCCGGCTCCGGCAACGTGCTGACGACGAGGCCGGAGGACGCCGCGCAGAACCATCGCGCGCATTCGCTGACGATTGGCGATACGCGCGTCTTCGGCTCCAACGTCGTGAATGCGGTTCGCGTGGCGTGGAATCGCAGCCGCGCGCACTACAACCTCGAGCCGTTCTTCGGTGCGGATACGCTCGGCATCAAGGACTTCTACAACTACGTGCCGGGCGTGATCGGGTTGGAGATCAGCGGCGGATTCACCACCGCATCGGGCGGGTCGGTGCTCTTCCAGGGCGATACAGACGCCTATCAGATCTCCGATGACTTCACGCTGGTGCGGGGCAGCCATCAGCTCGCGCTGGGCGGCAACGTCGCGTACTGGAAGCACTACACGGTGGACGGTCAGCGCGGTGTGGGCTTATGGACCTTCGACGGATCGTTCACCGGAATCGGGATGGCCGACTTCCTCACCGGACGGCTGGCCCGTCTCGAGCACGCGCGGCCCGGCGTCCTCGACATGAACCAGGACTACCTCGGTCTCTACGCGCAGGACACGTGGCGCGCCGGCAGGCGGGTGACGCTGAACGGCGGGATCCGGTGGGAGCCGTTCTTCGGCGCGCGCATCGACAACAAGGCGATTGCCAACTTCAGTTTCGACCGCTTCCGCCAGGGCGTCACGAGCACGGTGTTTCACAACGCGCCCGCTGGATTTCTGTATCCGGGCGATGCCGGTTTTCCGTCCGGCAAGTCGGGCATGAACAACAAGTGGACCAACGTTGCGCCGCGCGTCGGAATGGCCTGGGACGTGAACGGCGACGGCCGCATGGCGGTGCGCTCTTCGTACAGCCTGGGCTACGACTTCCAGAGCGCGTCGTATCTCTTTATCAGCGCGACGGCGCCGCCGTTCGGAGGCCGGCTGCGTGTGACCCAGTTGCCCGGCGGCTGTGACGATCCGTTCGTCGAGCGGCAGATCGGTGCGGCGTGGCAGGTTTCGGCGAGCTATCTCGGCAGCTATACGGATCGGATCTGGGCGCAGGTACAGCGCAACCCCGGCGTCTTCATGGGACTGGGGCCGTGCACGCTCGCGGGCGTCTTCTATCCGACGTGCACGACGGCGGGAAACCTGAATCAGCGGCGTGTGCTGTCACTCGAAAACCCGCAGGCGTCGCGGCTGATCGGCTCGATCGAGCGCCACGAGGCGATCGGCACGCAGACGTACCACGCGCTGCGGCTGTCGACGCAGCGGCTCGCGGCGCGCGGCGTGAGCCTCAGCGCCAATTACACGCGCCCCTACTGTGTGGGGAACTTCGCGCAGACGACGTTCTTTACCGGCGGCCAGAGTCTGCAGGACCCGAACAACCCCGACTGGGATCTCGGCAACTGCTCGTTGTCCCGACGCCACATCGCCAACGCGACGATGACCGTGGAGACGCCGCAATTCGCCAACCGCGGGCTGAAGATCCTGGCGTCGGGATGGAACGTCGCCGGCATTCTCGGCGCGCGCTCGGGCGCGTGGCTGACGGTGATGACGCTGCGTGATATCGCGGCGAATGGCATCCTGCAACAGCGCGTCGACCAGATGCTGGACAACCCGTACGGGAAAAAGACGCTCGACAACTACCTGAATCCCGCCGCGTTCGCGTATCCGGCACCGGGTCAACTGGGCACGCACAAACGCAACAGCATCGAAGGGCCCGCGTACTGGAGCATCGATCTGGCGCTGTCGCGCCGGGTTCCGCTTGGCCCCGCGCGGAACGTGGAGCTTCGCCTGGAGACGTTCAATCTGTTGAACCACTTCAACTGGGGCAACCCCGGCCCGCCGCTGGGCGGCGGCGGCAACGCCAACACGGTCAATTTCGACGCCGGCAACTTCGGCCAGATCACGACGCAGGCGGGCACGCCGCGGATCTTCCAGTTCGGGATCAAGTACGTGTTCTGATTGCCCATCGTGGCTGACGGGACGAACGCTCGCGGTGAGCGTTCGTCCCCGCAGCGTCAGGCTGCGGATCAGAATGATGCCGCACTGGGCAGGCAGACGGGATCGAAATGCGAGCTCACCGAAATCCTTGTCGAGCGTCACGACGATCCGTTGTCACGTTCGGCGCGAGTCAGCACGATTGAATCCGCGGCCGCACGCATCGATTCCTTGACCCACAACACGTCGTGTCCGCGCTTTCTCGGAGCCATCACGATTGGCCCAGGCACGTTCTCGTTTGCAAGAAAGTGCATGCGCCTGGTCAGCCTTTGATCGTGAACATCCGCTCGGATTCGACCACTTCACGTGCGTAGGCCAGACAGGCCTGAATGTCCTGGGCGGTGAGGTGATCGTATTGCTGCCGAATCTGCTCGGTCGTGTAACCAGCCGCCAGAAGCTCCAGGACGAGCTCCACGGCGATGCGCGTACCTTTGATTACCGGCTCTCCGACGAGCACATCCTGGTCGGCACCGATTCGATCGCGCCAGTCCACGTTTCCTCCGATCTTCGTTCGAATCCAGCGTGAAGTTGTCAATGACAGGGCGTCGCCTGCTCGGTTCGCATTTACACATCTCGTCCCGCACAGAACGGATCCTGTTTGTGAACCACGGACAGCAGTTCGGCCGTCATATCGGTACCAGAACGGCTCCTGCGCACCGCGCGCTTCCCCTCGTACGGCATCGTCGGCGAGTACCTGGCGCGCTTCGGGAGACAGGGAAGGTGATGGCCGCGCTCGTCCAGGAGTGAGGAGCACGCGGGTGCGCTGCCATGGAAGCGGCACGGACTGAAACTGCGGCAACGTGGCCGCATAGTCGAGCGCCACGTCAGCGCGTGAAGGCAAACGAAGACTGTACACGTGGCGAATCGGCGACTCCAGACCTTCACGCCGTCATGATAGCCGTGATCCCGCGGGGCCAGCGGGAGCGAAGAGCTCTTCAATCGGCACGACGCGCGGCGCGAGGTGCTGCTCGTACAAGTATCGCGGCAACGCTTCGAGCGCGCGTCGATTCTCCTCCACGCCGTACGGCCAGAAATCCTCTCCCATGATGCGACGCGTTTCTTCTGTCTCCGCCACCACCCATGGCAGTGTCAGCTTGAGCGCGTCGGTCTCCATGAGCTGATCGTAGGCCCACCGCTTCGCCTGCTCGAACGCCGCGAACAGGCTCGCCGCGGCCCACGGATGCTTTTCGTAGACATCCTTCCGCAGAACGATTGTGTGCATGATCGGAAAGATGCCGGTCTTGGCGAAGTACTCCTTCTCGACCCTGCGGTAATCCTCGAAGAGCCGGCGCACCGGCGAGTCGGGCCGCCCCAGCGCTCTGGGCGCGTTCGGCGAGATGATCGCGTCGAGTTCACCGTCCTCGAGCATAGGACCCATGTCCTGTTCGAGCGGCATGCGTGTCAGCTTGACGCCGGGAAGCTCGAAGTCGATTCGCGTCGGCCGCTGCAGCCCGTCCTGTGTTCCACTGAACCACTCGATCGTCTCGGGCTTCACATCGTACTCGTGCAGGAGAAGTCCGCGCGCGAACACGGCGGCAGTCATCGAGTATTCGGGTACGCCGATGCGCTTGCCGATCAGGTCGCTCGGCCTGTTGATGCCGGCCTTGCGGTTGACGTAGATGCATGAGTGGCGGAACAACCGGGATGGGAACACCGGAATGGCCATGAACGTGTCATCGCCTCGCGCTCGGAGCATCGTGTAGTTGGAGAGCGACAACTCCGAGACGTCGAACTCCTGGTGGCGCAGCATCCGGTAGAACGTCTCGCTCGGCCTCGAGATGATCGGGTTCAGATCGATCCCGTGCGGTTTGATGGTTCCGTCGATCAGCGGACGCACGCGGTCGTAATCCCAGAACGCTATCGTCAGGCGGATGTCGGCCATGGAGCCGAATATTATGCAAGGGTGGTCCTTGCCGAGCTCGTCGTGACGAGTACGGCGGTTGCGGAGGCGAGCAGCCGTCTCGTGAA
>QHWQ01000304.1:6899-8653 GCA_003222635.1 Acidobacteriota bacterium
CAGCGCTGCGAGCCCCGCGCTGCAACTGATCGAAGTGGACGAAGTGTTCGAGCGGATCGCCGCAACAACGGGCCGCGGTTCACTCGCCGACCGCGTGCGGATGCTTCGCGAGCTGCTGGAGCGAGCCACCGATGACGAGCAGGACTTCCTCATCCGGCTGCTCTTCGGTGAGCTTCGGCAAGGCGCCCTCGAAGCCGTGCTGCTCGAAGCTGTGGCGCGCGCCGCGGGTGTGCGACCCGCCGCGATCCGCCGCGCCGTTATGATGGCCGGCGAGCTGCCCTCCGTCGCGCGTGCCGTCCTCGTCGACGGCGAATCGGGCCTCGCTCGTTTCAGTGTGCAGATCTTCCGGCCCGTGCAACCGATGCTGGCGCAGACGGCCTCCGACGTAGACGAGGCGCTCGCCGATCTCGAAGAGGATGTCGCGCTCGAATGGAAGCTCGATGGCGCCCGCATCCAGGTGCACAAGGGCGGCGACGAGATCAAGGTCTTTACGCGGAACCTGCGCGACGTCACGGCGGCGGTGCCGGAAGTCGTGGAAGCGGCACGAAGGCTGCCGGCCAACGAATTCATCTTCGACGGCGAGGTGATCGCGCTGCGTCCCGATGGCACGCCGGAAGCCTTCCAGCGGACGATGCAGCGGTTCGGCCGCAAGCTAGACATCGATCGGTTGCGGGCAGAGCTTCCGTTGACGCCATTCTTCTTCGACTGCTTGTACGTCGACGGCGCATCGCTGATCGACCAGCCGCAGGCCGAACGCTTCGCGACGCTCACCGCGATTGCGCGTCCGTTGCTCGTGCCGAGCCTGTTGCGGCCAAGCCGCGCCGACGCCGCGCGCTTCGTGGAGGACACGTTGCAGCGTGGCCACGAAGGTGTGATGGTGAAGGCGCTTGCCTCCGGCTACGCCGCCGGCCGCCGCGGTCAGCAGTGGCTGAAGGTAAAGGTGGCGCGCACGCTGGACCTCGTGGTCCTCGCTGCTGAATGGGGCCACGGCCGGCGGAGGGGATGGCTGAGCAATCTGCACCTGGGCGCGCGCGATACGGTTGGCGGAGGGTTCGTCATGCTCGGAAAAACGTTCAAGGGGATGACGGACCAGATGCTCGCCTGGCAGACCGAGCGCCTGCTCTCACTCGAAACCTCGCGCGATCGCCATGTCGTGCACGTGCGGCCGGAGCTCGTCGCCGAGATCGCGTTCAACGATGTGCAGGCAAGCCCGCATTACGCGGGTGGCCTGGCGCTGCGATTCGCGCGCGTGAAGAGTTATCGCGCCGACAAAACGGCGGCCGAAGCGGACACCATCGACACCGTGCGCGAGATCTATCGTCGAGCGAGCGGCGAGAGCGGCGCGGACCCTTCGGGTCCGCGTCCCGGGTGATATGGGCGTTCTCCTCACGCCCATCGTCGTCAAGAACACGATCGAGCTCGCCGACTTGCGCGGCAGGCGCCTGGCTGTTGACGCCCATGGCGAGCTGTACCAGTTCCTCGCGCTCATTCGACTGCCCGACGGCACGCCGCTGAAGGATGCGCAGGGGCGGATCACGTCGCATCTGTCGGGACTCTTCTATCGCACCACGCGGCTCATTGCCGACATCGGATTGGAGCTGGCCTTCGTCTTCGATGGCCGTCCGCCCGCGGAAAAGATGTCCGAGATCGCCCGTCGTCGTGCAGTGCGCGAGCGGTACGAGGAGGAAGCTACCGCCGCGCGCCAGGCTGGCGACCTCGCGCGTGCGTATTCGAAATCGACGATGACGTCGCGC
>QHWQ01000305.1 GCA_003222635.1 Acidobacteriota bacterium
GGGCGACGACCGCGCTGACCCACGTTGCCGTGCAGGAGCGGCTCGAGGGTAAGGCCGTCGAGTGGCTGGAACACGTCACCGACGAGCAATACGCGGGACGCTAGGCACGTTCTGTCAGTGGGACTGGGCCGGACTCCAAAAAGCGGCTTCGTCGCCCGGGTTCTCGCTGTAAACAGTTTTTGGGTCGACGCTTCGATCCAGAACGAGGCCGATCCAGGGGGCATCCATTTCTTCCCAGCTCTGCTCTCCGCCAAAGACGTCTTTATCGGGATCGCGGGCGAATTTGTTACTCGGAGAATTATCGAAGTGCGACATCACGCGCAGCTTCGTGCCCTTCGGCACCTTGATGGTCTTTTCGAGGTTGTACGTCATCTGCCAGTTGAAGTCATAGCGCGGCTGATTCAGGATCGTTTCAACCCTGCCGTCCGGATACATCAACATGTACTTCATGTCCTTGCCGTGTTCATGCATATGGATACTCATCACGGCCAGTTCGGCGTCCATGTCGAAGATCACATCTTTCGGCGGCGCTTCCCAGTTGGGATCTCCCGCAGGGATTCGCCATCGCACGCGGTCACTCCAGCCGCCATTCCCCCGGGGCGCTAACGATCTCATGATGAGCTGCCGTTGCGGTTCCTGTTGTGCGATCACGAATCCCACCTTCGTGACATCGGTGACCGCTGTGCCGATCGGAGTCCAGTGAAGGCTGAGGATCACGTCGGTGTTCGCGGGAATCAGATACGCGCTTCTGTAGTAGGCATAATCCAGTGGAGCTCCGCCGGGCCGGTAAAATCCCTCGAACCCTGCAGCCGCTCCATCAGGAATCACGTTCGCTTCGGGCGCCGCGCACACCTTGCTTGGGTCGTCGTCGCAAAAGGTGACGCGCTCAGGCCGCGGTTGTCCGGGTATGTGAACGCCCGCCGCATCGCGTTTGATGTCGGACCAGTAGAACTTGCCATATTTCACACCGTCGATGTGGGGTGCGAAACGGATACCGGCATGATGCATGGCAGCAGTGACCCCGGGACGTATTTCGATGCTGGTGACCCAGGTGTCTTTCTTGAACGGGTTCGGCAGGACCAGGATGATGTTCTCGACCCAGCCTTTCGCCGGCACCGCAAACGCTGGAGCTTCGATCACCACGTCCGGCTTCGTGCGCCAGCCGTCGACCCACTGCACGGGCGGTGGAGCATCTTTGGCGTCGCCTTCAACCGCCCCGCTGTCGGCCCATTTGGCAATCGTGTCGATTTCTCTCTGCGTCAGCGTGTAGTTGTCGATGAAATGTCCGTATTGGGGATCGAGACCTCCGGGCGGCATCTTTCGTTGTATGACGGCGGCTTTCATCGCCCTGGCCCACGGACGAGCAGTGTCGTAACTGAGGAGGGACATCGGCGCCACTTCACCGGGGCGATGGCAGCTCTGACATCTGGCCTGCAGGATGGGGAGAACGTCTTTATTAAACGTGACGTCCTCGCCAGACGCCGCCACAGAAAACCCGAGCAGGCAGCAAAGTGCGGTTCCAATTGCACGCATGATTGCCCTCCTCGATAACCTTCAGTCGAAATTCTGGCTGAGAGTATACGAGGTTATCGCGCCGCGCGGGATGGCGCGCGTCCCGGAACAGTGACAGTTCCGGGACGGCCATTTCGAAGAAAACTTCTTACCAGCGCGACTCTCGCCGCTGCCGGCCGCCGCCGGACCCGCCGCCGTCGCCGCGCGGCGCCATCGGCTTGGCCTCGTTGACCGTCAGGTTCCGGCCGCCGTACTGATGACGATCCAGTTCGGCAATGGCGCGACGCGCGCCCTCCACGTCCTGCATTTCAACGAACGCAAACCCGCGCGCCTGGCCGGTGGCGCGGTCGCGAACGATGTTGACAGTGCTGACCTGGCCCGCGGCCTCGAACAAGGTCTGCAGATCGGATTCCGTGGTCTCGTACGGCAGATTGCCGACATACAGCTTGGTACTCATGCACGACTCCTGCATCTCAAAGGATGCGATGAATCTGATGGCAGGCCCGGGCGGAAATGCCCGATGACAAAACGCAGGAGAGGCGAGAGGCTCGGATCTAGTGCGGAAGGTCGGAATGCGCAGCTGTCAGAAGCAGTGCACAGTGTAGCACGCCCGCTCGGCCACAATCGCTTCCGACCGATGAGCACGGAGGAATTCACGGCCGCGTCAGCCGTGACGTGTTAGAGTGCCCTGCAGCTGTCCTGAGCCTCCCGTAATTCCACGGGTTCCTCACCATGGCATTTGCCGAGGAACCCCTGTGCGCTCTGCCGACCCGAGCAGTCCGACTCTTCTCCTCCACCCGATAACGGCCCCGCATGAGGAGCCACTTCCGCCGCCAGTGCCGAATAGAAGGGCGAGATGACCATCGCGCGGACCGGGCGCGATACGCCTGCCGGTGCACGGCAATGTGGCTGGCAGCGCTAGCCGGCCGCCTCGCGTTTCTCGTGCACGGCGCGAGCGGTCACGCGGTGACGTGGAAGGCCTCGTCGCTCACGTCCTCGACGTGTCCGGGGGACATTGTGTGTCACGAATGCGGCCAGGTCCTCTGGTGCCGGGCCCATGATCCGTGGCGCGGATCGAACGGCGAGGCGCCGGACCATTGGGGCGGTACGCGAGGCACGGAACCGGCCATGCTGTTCGACAGCCTTCAGCACGTGCTTCGGTTGGCCGAAGCGTGTCCTGCTGGTCCCTCCGGTGATGCGATTCGACGTGCCGCCTGCGAGTTGGTCGAGGCGGGCTCCTCGAGTCAACGCACGGTATCCCGCCGTCGAATGTTGAAGTGTGTGGCCCAGGTGCAGGGGCGCTCGCGTGATCGATCGCGAATGGATCATCCCAGTTCACCGATGTTACGTGAGCTCGCAGATGCGTTGCGGCGGGAACGGTGGGAACGGTAACAAGGAACCGGACGAAGGAATCTCATGGCGATGACTGATGTGATCACACCAAAACCGCAGCCGTGTCCGTTTTGCCGCTCGGAACACGTGAGCACGACGAGCAAATCACCGGCCGCGGTGGACGTGTATTGGCGTTGCCACGCGTGCGGCCAAATCTGGAATCCGGCGCGTCTCACGGTTCGGACCCGATACTGACGACTACGGACAGTCGACGCGAGGCGCGAGCGAAGGTTGGCGCGCCCGACGACCACGATGGTCAATTGATGGCAAAACAATAAAAAAATCCAGCCCCACCTGTGCTTTCCAGCGCGGCCTGGCTGCATCCTTTGGTGGCGTTCGATGAATTCCAGGACGAGCCGTTGCCGATGCGATCGGAATGGCCAACCTGCGCAGAACCAATCGTGCTGCTGGTCCAGTTATTACACGTGTGGTCGGCGTTATCGTCGTAGGCGCGGCCGTCCCACTTGGATCCGGTGAGAATCTCATGCTGAATCGGCGGCGTATCGCCGACGCCGTTAATGAGCTGTCCATGCTCGTTGCGTGTGGACTGCTTGAACAGATTGCTGCCGCGTTGCGCCTGAACCAGAGTATCGCCGTGAAGCTCTCCCAGATTTGCCGAGATAACGGCGTTTTGTGGCGCCCCCAGTTGCGCGAACGACCAGTTGAACCAAGGTCCGGTGCCAATACGATCACGCGCGTTGACGGCGGGCTGTCCGGGGCGAGCCTGAGTACTGAGATAGGCGTGCCAGGTGTGACTGCCCGCACCGACAGCCGTCGCAAGTGCCTGGCAGTGGGCGTCGGCGCCCGCAAGTCCGCCAAGGTCTCCGCCTTTACCCATGCCGACGCTGGTGACGAAGAAGGTCATTCGGGCAGGAGTCGGATTGCTACCGGGGGGCGGCGTGACGCCCTGAGTGTTGAACTGAGCGG
>QHWQ01000306.1 GCA_003222635.1 Acidobacteriota bacterium
CCGTGGCGGTGCTCTCCGGCTCGCTGGCCGAGAACCTGCGGTCCGCCGGCGCCCGCCTCGAACGCGCGTCGACGCAGATCGCCGACCTGCGCGCCTTCAATCAGTACGTGATCGACAGCATGCTGAGCGGGCTCGTGACCGCCGACATGGAAGGCCGTATCCTCACCTTCAACCGTTCCGCGTCGAAGATCACCGGGCTGGCCGCCGGGCAGACCATCGGCCGCGACATCCGCGAGGTCCTGCAGCTGCCGGCGCAGTTCATCGAACGGCTGCACAGTCTCGGCGAGACGCGCAGCCACCGCGCCGACCATCAGTACCGCTCGCCCGATGGCCGGCTGCTCGACATCGGCCTGACGGTGACGACGCTGTCGCTGCCGGATGGACGCAGCGGGTATCTCTTCACGTTCCAGGACGTGACCGACGTGCGGCGACTCGAGCGCGGCGCGCGGATGCAGCAGCGGATGGCCGCCGTCGGCGAGATGGCCGCCGGCATCGCGCACGAGATCCGCAATCCGCTCGCCTCGATGTCCGGCTCCATTCAGGTGCTGCGGCAGGAGCTGCCGCTGAGCGAAGACCAGGCGCAGCTGATGGACATCGTGCTGCGCGAGTCGGAGCGCCTCAACGACACCATCAAGTCGTTCCTCGCCTATGCCCGGCCGCAGCGCGTGGCGCTGACGCGGCTCGACATCCGGCGCGTGGTCCAGGACACCGCGACGCTGCTGCGCCACAGCGCGGAAGTGCGCGACGATCATGTCGTGGACGTCGAGCTGCCGCCGGAGCCCGTCTGGTTCGAGGCGGACGAGAATCAGCTGCGCCAGATTCTCTGGAACCTCGCGACCAACGGCCTGCGCGCGATGATGTCAGGCGGACGCCTGCTGATGTCGGCGCACGCGGAGCGCGACGCGGGGCAAGACGAGCTCATCATCACGATCAGCGATCAGGGATGCGGGATTCCGCCCGGGGAGCTGGACAGTCTCTTTCAGCCGTTCCGCAGCACGTTCGACAAGGGGACGGGCCTCGGGCTGGCGATCGTTCACCGCATCGTCACCGACTACAACGGCTCGATTCAGGTCTCGTCAACCGTCGGCACGGGGACGACCGTGCGCGTCAGGCTGCCGATGCGATCGCCCGAACCCGTATCGCCCCGCCCGTCCGTCGTCACCGCCGGCGGTGGAGCGATCGCATGAGCGCGCCGTCCACGCAGGCCCGTTCCGCCGCGCCCGAGCGCGGCGCCGCGCCGGCCGCGCCGCACAAGGTCCGCATCCTCATCGTCGACGACGAACCGTCGATGCGCGAGATGCTGAGCATCGTGCTGCGGCGCGACGGCTACGACGTGCTCGTCGCCGAAAACGGCCGCGACGCCATCGAGCAGCTGCGCCGGACGAATGTCGATCTGCTCCTCTCCGACATCAAGATGCCCGACGTCACGGGTGTCGACGTGCTGCGCGCCGCCAAGGAGATCAACCGCGACATCGTCGCGTTCATGATGACGGCGTACGCCTCGACGAGCACCGCGGTCGAAGCGATGCGTCTCGGCGCCGTGGATTACTTCACCAAGCCGTTCAGCATGGACGAACTGCGGCTGAAGATTCGCCAGCACCTCGAGACGCATCAGCTGAAGCAGGAGAACGTCCTGCTCAAGAAGGCGCTGAACACGCGCTACGAATTCTCGAACATCATCGGCGGCAGCGAGCCGATGCTCGACGTGTTCCGGATGGTCGAGACGATCGCCAAGACGAACAGCACGATCCTGATCACGGGCGAGTCGGGCACGGGCAAGGATCTCGTGGCGCGCGCCATTCATTACAACTCGCTGCGCCGCGACCGTCCGTTCGTCGCGCTCAACTGCGGCGGCGTTCCCGAGACGCTGCTCGAATCGGAGCTCTTCGGACACATGCGCGGGGCCTTCACGGGCGCCGACGCGAACAAGAAGGGCCTGATGGAGGTCGCGGAAGGCGGGACGATTTTCCTCGACGAAATCGGCGAGATGAACATGACCATGCAGGTCAAGCTGCTGCGCGTGCTGCAGGACCGGCGGTTCCGCCGGCTCGGCGGCACCGAGGAGGTGCAGGCCGACATCCGCGTGATCGCCGCGACCAACCAGGATCTGCACAAGCTTGTCGCCAGCGGCCGTTTCCGCGAGGATCTGTTCTACCGCATTAACGTGATCCCGATGCACCTGCCACCGCTGCGCGAGCGCCGCGAGGACATTCCGCTGCTGGCCGAGCACTTCCTCGAGAAGTACGCCGAACAGATGCAGAAGCCCGTGCGCAGCATCTCGCATGCGGCGGCCGCGCAGCTGCAGGCCTACGGCTGGCCGGGCAACGTCCGCGAGCTTGAAAACGTCATCGAGCGTGCCGTGGCGCTCGAACAGTCATCGTCCGTGCTGCCCGATTCGTTGCCCGCGCACATCCGCAGCGGGAAGAGTCCGGAAACGGATCCCGGATCCCCCTCGACTGCGCTCGGGGCAAGCCCCTCGACTGCGCTCGGGGCAAGCCGCATCCCGGATCCCGGCGCAATGCCGGTGCTGCCGGACCTCGGCGAAGGTTTCGACCTCGAAGCGCGCGGCGAGGATTTCTACCGCCACTACATTGCGCTGGCGCTCGAACGCGCGGGCGGCGTGCAGGTGAAGGCCGCCGAAATGCTCGGCATGAGCTTCCGCTCGTTCCGCTACTACGCGAAGAAGTTCAACATCCGATGATCACGCGCGTGCGACGTCCCCCGCTGCGCAGCGCCCGAGGCATGACGATGATCGAACTGGTCGTCGTCCTCTTCATTCTGGCGACGCTGTTCGTCCTGGCGACGGCAGCGGTCAGCCGCGCCCGTCTTGCGGCGAACGAAGCCAGTGCGATCGGGGCGTTGCGCACCGTCACGAAAGCGGAATTCGCGTATGCCGCGGATTGCGGTTCCGGCAACTATGCGACGTCTCTCGTCGTGCTCGGGCAGAAACCGCCGCACGCGGTGCAGGGCTATTTGAATGTCGATCTCGGGGGGCATCCAACCGCCCAGACCAGCGGCTACTACGTCACCGTGCGCAGCGGCGCCGCTGCCACGCTCAGTCCGCGCGACGACTGCATGGGCAATCAGACCGTCAGTGGCTACTACGCGATCGCCACGCCGATCGAGTTTGAGAAGACCGGCAGACGTTCGTTTGCGACAAACCAGGGCGACGCCATCTGGCAGCGTTTCGCCCAGGTGCCGCCCAGCGAGCCGTTCGGTCCTCCCGCCGAAATCGTGCACTAGCGTGCGGCCGGGTCCGGACCGGACAGTTCCTTGTAGTGTCCTGACCTGACAATTTCCGGTTTCTTGTAGTGTCCTGACCTGACAATTTGCGATCCTTGAATTGACAATCTTTGTCAGGACTCGTCGTTTGGAGAGTCTGGGACAACGCAGTAACACATTGAAGTTCAAGAGCTTAGGCGCCGATACTAGTCCATGGCTGGGGTTGGCACCACCGTTGCCTCTAAGCCCGACGGTTCCCGGAGGCGCCGTGTCGGAGCGGCGAACGGAAATTAAAGGGCGGGCCTTCCGGCCCGGGCGCTTTCAAGGAGAAAACACAGTGAAGAGAATGAACAAGAACGAGGGCTTCACCCTCATCGAGCTGCTGATCGTCGTGGCGATCATCGGCATCATCGCGGCGATCGCCGTTCCCGGTCTGCTGCGTGCACGTATGTCGGGTAATGAGTCCTCGGCGATCGGTTCGATGCGCGCGATCAACAGCGCGCAGGCCAGCTACTCGTCGGCGTGCGGTCAGGGCGGATACGCCGCCACCCTCACGATTCTCGGTACGGCGTGCGGCGCCGGCGGCACGCAGGGGTTCATTTCGCCTGACATGAGTCCTGCGACGAAGGGCGTCACCGTCAAGGGCTCGGGCGTCTCCAAGAGCGGGTATGAC
>QHWQ01000307.1 GCA_003222635.1 Acidobacteriota bacterium
AACGGAGCGCGAAGCGTTCGGCATGGGACGTCTCTACGAGCGCGCGGGACTGCTGGACCGGGCGTTGGCGTGTTTTTGCCGCGTGAAAAACGTCGAAGGTATTCGAGCGTCGGCGATTCTCCTGCGGCGGCTTCGCCGCTATGGCGAGGCGGCGGATGCCTGGCGCGACCTGCTCGCGACGCGCGGCTGCCCGGAGGCCTACGCCCGCGAGGCGATGGAGGCGCTCGCGGTGCATCACGAGCACCGCGCCCGTGATCTCGAGGCCGCGCGCCGCTTCGCGCTGCAGTCGCTGCGCCTGCAGGCGACGGTTGCGCGTCGGGATGCGATCAAATACCGGCTCGCACGGCTCGATCGTAAGCTAGGGTCCCAGACCCTCCCGTGCCTGCCCCTCGCCTGACGGTCTATGCCTGCGCGGCCGTGCTGGCCGCTGCTGTCTCGTACGGCTTGCTGCGGATGCCGCTGCAGCTGCACGACGCGGTCGAGGAGATCATGGCCGCAGATCGGTCGCCGGGCGTGTGGGCGTCATTCACCTCGACGATCGGCGAGACTGCATACTTCCGGCCGCTGCGGATCGCGGAGACGAAGTTGCTCTTCGACCTGTCCGGCGGGCACTACTTCGCGGCCTACAAGACGTTCCACATCGCGCTGCTCGTCGCCGCCTTCGCGCTGTTCGTCGCGCTGCTGCCGATCGAGACATGGACCGATGCCGCCGCCGCACTGTTCGCGCTGACGGTCTTCGCGGGCCTCCACACGTTCCTGGGATTGGTGAGGGAGGCGTTTCCCATCAATCACTTCCTGCAGGTGGCCGTGCTGGTGCTCGTCGCGGTGCACCTGTCGCGCGCGCGGCCGCGCACCGCGGTTGATGTCGCGGCCAACATCGCCTTCGTGCTCGCGTGCCTCACGCTGGAGTCGGGCGTGCTCGTCTGGGTCGCGGCGGTGGCATCGCGCCTTGCCGGGCGGCGCGGAATTTCCGATCGCGGGCTCGTTGCGATGACGGCGCTCCTCGCGGCCTACGGTGTGGTGCGCTTCATGGTGCTCGCGCCGCACGTGCAAGCGATGGCCAATGCCTCCGGCTACTTCTTCGAACGGCTCGAAGGCCCTGAGATCCGCGCGCGTTTCGGCGCCGGGCTCTCACGCTTCAGCGTCTATAACGTGCTGGCGTCGATCGCGACGGTGCTCTTCTCGGAGCCGCGCGGCGGCGTCTTCGTCTTCTTCCGCGCGCTGTCGCTCGCCGCCGTTCCGCCGCGCATGTGGATCAACATCGTCTCGTCGACGCTCACGACACTGCTGATCGGGGTTGCGGTCAGCAGACGGACAGAGCGGCGCGGACCCTTCGGGTCCGCGGTCCTGATCTTCGCAGCCGTGCTGGTGGCCAGCGCGGCAGCATCGTTCGCCTACGCGAAGGACGAGATCATGAGCGCGGCGGGCGTCTTCTACGCGCTCGTGGCGTTCTGGGCGGTCCGCGAGCTGCTCGCGCGGAACCTGCATCGCGCCGCGGCGGCCCTCGTCAGCGTGTTGCTCCTCGTCGCCGGCAGCGGCTGGGCCATCCGGACGATCGGCGTCGCCCACGTGCTGCGCACCCAGGCGTTCACGGTGCGCAACGACTGGGCTGAGATTCCCGAGGCGATGGAGAAGCGCGGCACCTGGCCAACGGAGCCATCGACGCAACAGCTCGTGCTCCGCCTTCGCGACGGCGCGTTGCGCATGCCTGTCGTCAATCCGTGGTTCATCCCGCGTTGGGCCGACCGGGTGTTCGACGGAGACTACTTTTGAGGCTGCGCGTCGCGTGTGCCGCAGTCCCGGCGCTGATCGGCCTTGTCGTGGCGGGTGCCGCCGCGCCTCTGTTCTGGAGAGGCGGCTCGCTGAACCTTGCTGAGGCAGCCGCGCTTCGCGACGCGGGTGAGGCGGTCAGGCTGATCGCATCGGGCGCCGATCCGAACGCGACATATCCCTTGCGTCCCGGCATTCTCGCCGCAGAGTCATTGACGCCGCTCGAAGCGGCGGTCGGCGCGCGCCGCGCCGAAATGGTTGAATTGCTGATGCTGCACGGCGCGAAAGTGGACCTCGCCGGCTGGCGGCGGCTCAATTGCTTCGCGCAGAAGACAGGGGCAACCGACGTGGTGACGACCCTCGATCATTTCGCGCCCGCCACCGCCCGTGCGTCATGCGAGGGGATCAGTACGCCGTTCTAGCGCCGGAGCATTCACACCACTGCGGCAGAGACCTGCACCTGTGAAGATGGCAGAGAGCGAGTGACCTCGGGTGCGCGCGTAACGAGAAACGGCCGTTCCACCCATCTGAAATACAGCAGCGCGCACGCGATGCTGACAGCGGCACCCAGCGCGGCGCAGAGCCAGACGGGCGCGCCGACCCGCAGCAGAATGCTGACGACGCGCCCCGCGATGGGGACGTGGATCAAGTAAAGACTGTACGAGCAGAAACCGAGCGCGAACGCCGGTTTCAACCAGGTGCGCGTCGCACGCGTGGCGAACCAGCCATCGACGGGCGCGAGCGCCAGCATCGCCGACGCCGCCAACAGGCTGACGAACGTGCCCACTTCATGCAACACGATGGCGCTGGCGACGCACACGGCCAGCAGCATCAGGCCGGCTCGTCGATTGGCCCGATCGCCAACGCAGTAATACACACCGATCCCGGCGGCGAAGGCGATCCAGTAGTCGGTGAAAAAGCCCTGCAGATGCCACCCCGCGGCGTTCATCACCAGCGCGCCGACGCTGATCGCGACCAGGAATGCCGTCCGGTGTTGCGCGCGTGTGAACAGCAGCGAGAGAGCCATGACGAGGTAGAACTGCTCCTCGTAGCACAGGCTCCAATAGACCGGATTAATCCTGCCTGCGTAGGACGTAAAGACCTGCGTCAGCGTCAGCACCGAGGCCCACGCGCCGACAGGCATCACGAACGCCGACGCCGATCCATGGTTGAACGGCAGCGCCGCCACACCGATGGTGACCGCAAGCGCGACGCTGGCGAGATACGGCGGATAGATGCGCCGCCACCGTCTGCCGAGGAACGAGCCGATGCCGTTTCGGAGGTGGCGCTGCGTGGCGGCCGCGATGCAGTAGCCGCTGATCGGGAAAAAGATGAACACGCCCATCCAGCCGTTCAGGAGCACGCGGCCGAGCGCGCTCTCCGACACGTGCGGGTGAACGGCGACGCAGTGAAACAGCGTCACCGCCAGCGCGGCAGCGCCGCGCAGCGGGTCGAGCAGCAGAAAGCGCCGGGAGTTGCTGTTCATCCCGGCTCTTTTATCGGCATGAGGAGCGCCGCCGGCCAGCAGGTGGCCGGCGCATGGGTGGGCCGCTATGTCCTCGCGTCGGTCTTCGCTTTGGCGGTCTTCTTCGCCTTGCTGCCGGTCGTGGCGCGCTTGGCCGCCTTGGCCGCGGTCTCCGCCGTCTTGCGCTGCGCGGAGGTCTGCGCGCCGAATTTCTTCGTAAACCGCTCCACGCGGCCTTCGGTGTCGATCAGCTTCTGGCGGCCCGTGAAGAACGGGTGGCAGGCCGAGCAGATTTCCAGGTGCAGCTCGGGCTTGGTCGAGCGCGTCTTGAACGTGTTGCCGCAGGCGCAGCGGACCTCGACCTCTTCGTACTTTGGATGAATCCCTTGCTTCACGGTGCCCCCTCGAATCGTGTGTCGAAACCACCATTATACAGGGCCGCACCTCGTCAACGGGATCCAGCGCCCCTGCGAGGTGACCACGTCCGCCGTTCCGACGAAGTCGGCCTGCACCGCCACTCCGAGCTCGCGGCCGTCGGCCTTGCCGGCGTCGGCGGGCCGCCAC
>QHWQ01000308.1 GCA_003222635.1 Acidobacteriota bacterium
CTTTAGGCGGACCTTCTATTCCGTACCGACTTTCAGCACGGCGAGAAACGCCTCTTGCGGAATCTCCACCCGGCCCACCCGCTTCATCCGCTACTTCCCTTCCTTCTGCTTTTCGAGCAGCTTTCGCTTGCGCGTGATGTCGCCGCCGTAGCACTTGGCGAGGACGTTCTTGCGCAGCGCCTTGACCGACTCGCGGGCGATGACGCGGTTGCCGATTGACGCCTGGATGGCAATCTCGAACATCTGCCGCGGAATCAGCTCGCGCATCTTCGAGGCGAGCGCCCGGCCGCGCTCGTAGGCGGCGTCCTTGTGGACGATGATCGAGAGCGCATCCACCGGCTCGCCGTTCACCAGGATATCCATCTTCACGAGGGGCGACTCCCAGTAGCCGGTGACGTGATAGTCGAGCGATCCGTACCCTCGCGAGATCGTCTTCAGCTTGTCGTAGAAGTCCATGACGACCTCGTTGAACGGCAGCTCGTAGGTGATGAGCACGCGGTCGGACTTCAGGTACTCGAGCTTCTTCTGGATGCCGCGCTTGTCCTGGCACAGCTGAAGAATCGGGCCGACGAACTCCGAGGGCGTGAGGATCATCGCGGTGATGATCGGCTCCTCGATCCTGGCGATGCGTCCCGGATCCGGCAGCTTCGCCGGGCTGTCGATCTCCTGCACTTCCCCGTCCGTCGTCGCCACGCGATACAGCACGCCCGGCGCCGTCGTCACCAGGTCCATGTTGTATTCGCGCTCGAGGCGCTCCTGCACGATCTCCATGTGCAGCAGGCCGAGGAAGCCGCAGCGGAAACCGAAGCCGAGCGCCGCCGACGTCTCCGGCTCGTAGAAGAACGACGCGTCATTCAGCCGCAGCTTCTCGAGCGCGTCGCGCAGCTCGGCGTACTGATGGCTCTCCACCGGATACAGTCCGGCGAAGACCATCGGCTTCAGCTCCTTGAACCCGGGAAACGGGTCGGTCGTCGGCTTGGCGGCGTCGGTGATGGTGTCGCCGATCCTCGCGTCGGCCACGCGCTTGATGTTCGCGACGACGAAGCCGACCTCGCCGACGCTCAACTCCTCCACCGGCACCGCCTTCGGCGAGAACACGCCGAGGTCGTCGATCTCGTAGTCCTGCTGCGCGGCCATCAGCCGCACCTTCTGCTTCTTGCGCAGGGTGCCGTCGATGACGCGCGCGACGATGACGACGCCGCGATAGGGATCGAACCAGGAGTCGAAGATGAGCGCCTTGAGCGGCGCGCCGGGATCGCCGGCGGGCGGCGGCAGGCGATGCACGATCGCCTCGAGGATGTCCTTGACGCCCGTGCCTTCCTTCGCGCTGGCGAGAATCGCGCCGGAGCTGTCGAGGCCGATGATGTCTTCGATCTGCCGCTTGCATTCGTCCGGCTGCGCGCTCGGCAGATCGATCTTGTTGATCACCGGAATGATGTCGAGGTTGTTATCGACCGCGAGGTAGGCGTTGGCGAGCGTCTGCGCCTCGACGCCCTGCGACGCATCGACCAGCAGCAGCGCGCCCTCGCAGGCGGCGAGCGAGCGCGTCACCTCGTAGCTGAAGTCCACGTGGCCGGGCGTGTCGATCAGGTTGAGGATGTACGGCTCGCCGCTGGCCGCCGTGTAGTTCAGCCGGACCGGATGCGCCTTGATCGTGATGCCGCGCTCCCGCTCCAGATCCATCGCGTCGAGCACCTGCGCTTCCATCTCGCGCGCCTGCAGCGCGCCGGTCAACTCGAGGAAACGATCCGCCAGCGTCGATTTGCCGTGATCGATGTGGGCGATGATGGAGAAATTGCGGATGTGTGCGGGATCCATTCAGGTCGATCTGAAAATTATAGCGTCCAGGGGATCAGCGCGGGCACGCGGCGGCGATACTCGTCCCACTGGGCGCCGAAGGTGGCACGCATCAGCTCTTCCTCGGCGCGGATGCGCATCAGGGTGCCGGCAATGTAGAAGACGAGCGCGATTGCCAGGCGCAGCGGCGTCCCGACCGTCAGGGCCATCGCCACGAGCCACAGCCCGATCGAGGCGTATATCGGGTTGCGCACGATCGCATACGGGCCGTGCGTCACCAGCTGATGTCCCTCGATGACGCGCGCCGAGAAGCTCCACTGCCTGCCGAGCGTACGGATGGCCCACACGCAGAAGGCGATCCCTGCGACCGCGCACGCCGCCGCGACGATCGCGACCACGCGAGGGCTCGCCGGCCAGCCTTCGCCGAACAGCGTGATCCGCTCCCGGCGGCCGTGAAAGAAGATCACGAAAAACCCCGCGCCGACGACGAAGATGCCGAGGCGCGATCGGGCCGTCGAGGTCATCGCCATGTTCCGTGGGCTATACACCGACGACGTCGTAGACCTTCAGCACCTCGTCGCCATAGTGATTGATCACCTTGACGGCGATCCTGCCGGTGTCCGGCGGCGGGAACGGCCGGCTCAGCGTGCTGTACAACGACGACCACGCGCCTTCGTCGATGTCCGCCCGGAGCGCGCGCTTCAGCTTCTCGAACGGCTCGTCGCCGCCCGTGAAGTAGGCGTGCCGCACGAAGAAGCTTTCGCCGTTGTAGTTGGTGTCGATGAACCAGCACGCGATGTCGTCGGTCGAGTGGGCTCGAATCGCGCCCGTCGTCGGATCGTAGACGTCCACCCCGCGAATCTCGACCGTCAGCCGCTGCTCGCCCTCGTCATCGCGCGCGTTGATGACAACGTCGGGTTCGCCAAAGACCATGAACAGGTTGGCCGCGCCGGTCTTCTTCAGCAGCTCGTCGCCCATCGACAGGTCGGGGTTCATGCGGGCGACGAGCACGGTCAGCCTGCCATAGCGCCGCGCTTCTTCGGAGACGTGCGGATCGAACGCGAAGCCGCAGACGACGAGGACGTCGAAGCCGACGCCCTGGACGGCTTCCTTCGCGGCTTCCTTCACCTGCTCCGGGCCGACGGTGCCGTGCTCGGGACCGATGGAGACGGCGGCGCGCCGCGGCTTGCCGTCCGAGTCGGTGTACTCGCCGGCGGCCTGAATCCACCGGCCCGCGTACGGCTCGAGGCGCGTGAAGACGAGGCGTTCGTTCTTCACCGTGTTCTGCACGCCCGCCTTGCGCAGGTTGTCGAGAATCATCTGCTCGAACTGGACGGCCGAGTCGCGCTGCCCTGCTGCTTCGGCGGCCGGACGGTCCTCGTCGGTCGCGAGGACTCGATGCGGCGAGAGGCTCTCGACCGTGAACGGGCCCGATACGCGGATGCGCCGCGTGTCCTCGTACGGCTTGTCGTAGAGCAGCTCGGTCTCGGCGTGCCGCTGGATCGCCGCGTCGATCTCCTCGCGCGTCATCCCTTCGCGGATGTCTGGGTTGTTGGCGATCGACTTCAGCGTGACGTGCGGCACCCGCTTGTAGACGAACCCTTTGCGTACGTCACCGTTGGTCTTGTATTCCGGCGGCACTTTGCCGGTGAGCTCTGCTTCCTTCCGCACGCCTTCAGGTGAATCCGCGAGCAGGTAGTACGGATACTTCGCCGCCATCAGCCGCGTCCGTGCGAGCTCCAGCGCCACGCGGCTCGTGTCGCACGTGATCCAACGCCGCCCCCACTGCTCGACGACATAGGCTGTAGTGCCAGAGCCACACGTTGGGTCGAAAACCAGATCGCCGGGGTCGGTGGTCATGACAAGGCAGCGCTCGATGACTTTTGGATTCGTCTGAACGACATATGTCTTCGCGTCCGTGAACCCGGCTGCCGTGTCTGTCCAAGTGTTCTCGAGCGACTTATGACCAAAGTCGGCGTGGTACATCTTGAAATACAACTTGGAGCCAAGAGCAAAGAGCCTATTGATGGACATCAGTTTCGCGATTCCGTCGCGCGTGGTTCGCCAGCTTCTGCCTTGCACGGGGTCATAACTGCG
>QHWQ01000088.1 GCA_003222635.1 Acidobacteriota bacterium
ACCACGGGAACCTGCGGTAGCTGGCCGTTGGCCGTTCCCGCGTTTCTCGAGACGATCGAGCGCAGCGGCCTCAGCACCTGGATTCGCGAGTCGGAGTCGGCCTACGCCTACTACTTCGTCCTCGTGATCCACAATATCGGCCTGGCACTCCTCGTCGGCACCTGTGGAGTGCTGGGCGCCCGTCTCCTCGGCTTCGTGCCGGAGCTGCCGTTCGCGCCGCTCCGGCGCTTCTTCACCTTCATCTGGATCGGCTTCTGGCTCAACGTCGTGTCCGGCGTCTTCCTGTTGATCGCGTATCCGACGAAGGCGCTCACCAATCCGCTCTTTTACGTGAAGCTGGTGCTGGTTGCGGTCGGCGTGTGGACGTTGCGACGGATCGAGAGAGAGACGGAGGTCAGGCGTTCGCTCGCGCTCTGGATGCTCGGTTCGTGGCTGGGCGTGCTCACCGCGGGACGCGCGCTCGCCTACACCGCCACCTACATCCTCTACGGTAAGGGCACGTGAACTTCGATCACCTGCACCTGCTGCTCAATCACGTGCCGATCATCGGGTTCTTCGTCGGCGTCGGCTTGTTCGTCGCCTCGTTCACTGGCAGCAATGAGGATCTCCGGCGCAGCTCGCTCATCATCTTCGCGGTCGTCTCGTTGCTGACGATCCCGACATTCGTCAGCGGCGTCGGCGCCGATCGCACGATTGCCGGCCAGGCCGGGATCTCCGACGCACTCGTCAGGCGGCATGAAGGCGCGGCGATGCTCGGCCTCTGGTTCGTGATGGCGACCGGCGCGGCCGCCGTCGTGGTGCTCTGGCGCTCGCAGCGACCGGGTGGCGCATCGCGCGGCAATCTCGCGACGGTGCTGGCGCTGGCGCTCGTCGCGTCGATCCTGATGGGGAGGACCGGCAACACCGGCGGCGACATCCGACATCCGGAGCCGGGAGCCGCGGCGGGCGCACCGATTACCGAAGGGATCGTTGGCTCGATCGTTCACCCGTTCGAGCCGGCGCCCGATGGCTTCACCAACCTGATGGTCGCGAACAAATGGTGGTGGGCCTTCATGATGGTGCTGCATTTCATCGGACTGTCGCTCATCATCGGCGTGGTCGGCGTCATCAACCTCCGCATCATGGGCTTCGCGAGAGAGCTGCCGCTCGCCCCGCTCCATCGGCTGCTGCCGCTCGCCATGGCGGGACTCGGCATCAACATTGTCACCGGCATGCTGGCGTTCATCGGCATGCCGACCTACTACACGGCCGACATCGCCTTCTGGTTCAAGATCGCGGCGCTGATGCTGCTCGGGCTCAACGCAGCGGTGTTCTACCTCACCGGCATCTTCCACCGGGTGGAACGGCTGGCGCCCGGCGAAGATGCCACGCTTTCCGCGAAGATCGTCGCCGCCAGCGCACTGGCGCTCTGGTTCACGGTGATCATCGCCGGCCGCTACATCCAGCACTTCGAAGATTCGTTGCGGTTTTGAGGTCCGCCCTGAAGGCGGACACTACCGCTGCACCGCGCGCCGGTAGCCGGTAGTGTCCGGCTTTAGCCGGACCAGACGTGATATAAGGTGCCGCAATCCAACGAGTGAGGGCCGTCCAATGAGCAGTTCGAAATTCTTCGGGTCCGGTCTGATCGTCATCGCGTCGGTCCTGCTCCTTCCACATACCGCGCTGGCACAGCAGACCAGCGCGATTGCCGGCGTCGTCCGTGATACGTCCGGCGCCGTTCTCCCGGGCGTCACCGTTGAAGCGGCGAGCCCCGTCCTCATCGAGAAAGTGCGCACGGTGGTCACCGACGATCAAGGCCGCTACAACATCGTCAATCTCGTGCCCGGCACGTACTCCGTGACGTTCACGCTGCCCGGCTTCAACACGCTGAAGCGCGACGGCGTCCAGCTCACATCGGGCTTCACCGCGGCGGTCAACGCGGATCTTCCCGTTGGCGAGCTGCAGGAAACAGTCACGGTGAGCGGCGCGAGCCCGCTCGTCGACACGCAGAACGTGCGCAAGCAGACGCTCATCACGAGCGACCAGCTCGACGCGCTGCCGACGAGTACCAAGAACTGGGCGACGATCGTCGAAGTGACCCCTGGCTTTGCCGGATCGTTCGCGGATGTCGCCGGCCAGCTGAATCAGAACATCGGCAATTCCTACCACGGCAAGACGGGCACCAAGCGGCAGTTCGACGGCATGTCGATCGATCACGCCAGCGGCAACGTCGGCTATCTGGTGAACTCCGCGATGATTCAGGAGATCTCGCTGCAGAGCAGCGGCATCTCCGCCGAGAGCAACGCCGACGGCTCGGTCGTCAACATGATTCCGAAGGAAGGGAGCAACCGCTTCTCGGGCGCGCTGTCCGGCCTGTACACGAGCGACACGTTCGAGTCGTCCAACCTGAACGACGATCTGCGCTCGCGCGGCCTGACGACGATCAGCAAGATTCTGAAGATCTACGACACGGGGGTCACACTCGGCGGCCCGATCAGAAAAGACAAGCTGTGGTTCTTCGCGTCGTTCCGCGAGTGGGGCAACCGGCATCTGATGGCGGGCAACTTCTGGAACAAGACGCAGGGCTCGCCGTTCTACACGCCGGACCTCTCGCATCCCGCCGATCGCGCGCAGTGGTACGAGTCGAAGGCGGCGCGCGTCACGTGGCAGGCGGCGCAGAAGCACAAGTTCAACTTCTTCGCCGACGTCGCCGACGATTGCCTGTGCCGCGCCATCGGGGCGCTCGGCAGCGCGCCGGAGGCGGGCATCGCGTTCCACTTCCGTCCCGTCGGCCTGTATCAGGCTGACTGGAGCGCGCCGATTACGCCGAAGCTGTTGTTCGAGGCCGGCGGGTCACTGACGATCACGCACTGGCCGACGTTCCTCAATCCAGGCGTGCAGCCGAACCACATCTCCATCCTCGAGCTGTCGAACAACTTCCGCTACAACGCGTCGGCCACCTACGCGTCCAAGCGTGCGACCGATCGCGGCGCGCAGCGCTTTTCGGTGTCGTATGTCACCGGCTCGCACGCCTACAAGATCGGCACGCAGATCGAGGAGGCGGTCTCCGACGTCATCACCTTCGTGCAGCAGGACGTCAACTACAGCTTCCGCAACAGCATTCCGACCTCGATCACGCAGTACGCGACGCCGTATCGCGCCATCGATCGCACGAGGGCGGACATGGGCGTCTACTTCCAGGATCAGTGGGCGATCCGTCGTCTGACGCTGAACTACGGCGCGCGGTTCGATTACTTCAACGGCCATGTCGACGCGAACCACCTTGACGCTCCTGCGTCCGGCTGGGTTCCCGCGCGCGACTTCGCCGCGGTGTCCGGCGTTCCGGCGTGGAAGGACATCAACCCGCGCTTCGGTGCCTCCTACGATCTGTCAGGCAACGGCAAGACCGCGCTGAAGTTCTCGATCGGCCGCTACGTCGCGAAGACGGGCACGGCGGTCGCCGGCGCGAACGATCCGGTGACGACATCGGTGAACAGCATCACGCGCACGTGGACCGACGTGAACGGCAACTACGTTCCCGACTGCGATCTGAAAAGCCGCGTGGCCAACGGCGAATGCGGGCCGATGTCCGATCCGAACTTCGGCGGACTGAGTCCGACGACGCATTGGGCCGACGATGTGCTGCGCGGGTGGGGCGTGCGGAATTCCAACTGGGACCTCAGCACCGAAATCCAGCGCGAGCTGCGCGATGGCGTCTCGCTGACCGCCGGCTATTACCGCAACTGGTACGGCAACTTCACCGTCACGGACAACCTCCTCCGCGCACCTGGCGACTTCAGCTCGTACTGCGTCACGGCGCCGCTCAATGCCAATCTGCCCGGGGGAGGCGGCTATCAGGTCTGCGGGATGTCCGATATCTCCGTCGCCAAGTTCACGCAGGTTGACAACCTCGTGACGCAGTCGTCGCACTATGGCGATCAGAAGCAGATCAACAACTTCCTCAGCCTCGGCATCAACACTCGCCTCCGCTCGGGCGCGTCGTTCGGCGGCGGCGTCGACACCGGACGCACGATGACCGACAACTGCTTCGTCGTCGATGCACCAGGCATCGCGGCCGGCTCGGTGACCGCGCCGCAGACGGCGACGACGGTGAGCGGCGTCTCCAATGCGTCGCCGCCTACGCGGCGAGCAACGCGGAGATCGCACGCTCGCTCGGGCGCGACCTCGGCGCGTGCGGCGGCAGGACGCCGTGCACGGCGACGGCGACTGTTCCCCTCGTGATGCCGGGAACGATGTACGACCATCGCATCCGGCGGCTCGACCTGCGCGTCACCAAGCAGGTGCGGCTGTCGCCGCGGCTGCGGATGCAGGGCAATCTGGATGTCTACAACGTCTTCAACGGCGGCAGCGCGGTGCAGATCAACAACGCGTTCGGACCGCAGTGGCGCCAGCCGACGGAGGTACAGGACCCGCGGATCTTCCAGTTCAGCGCGCAGCTGAATTTCTGATTGGAGAAACGTATGGAGCACATCATCAGCCGGTTGCTTCAGGAGTACGAGCGCGGCAAGGTGACCCGTCGTCAGCTCATTCAGATGCTCGCCGTCGGGACGGCGGCAGCATCAGGCGTTGCCACGGCGGAGGCCGCGCCTGCCAACGCGACCTACATCAATCACATATCGATGCAGGTGGCGGACTACAAGAAGTCGCGCGACTTCTACGCGGGGCTGTTCGGGATGAAGGTGACCAACGACGACGGCAAGACGCAGTGCCGGCTCACGTTCGGCAACAACATGATCATCCCGCGCAACGCGGCGAGCCGGCCGGGGGGCAAGGTCGGCATCGATCACATTGCCTACACGCTGGCGGGCTGGGACACGGACAAGAGCGTGAAGCCAGCGGTTGAAGCCGAGTTGAAAAAGCGCGGCCTGGAGATCCGGACGACGGAAGGCAGTTTCCATGTCAAGGATCCGGACGGCAACGAAGTGCAGATGGGCGGCAAGGAGCAGTAAGAAATCCCAAATCCCAAATCCCAAATCCCAAGCTACCAATTGGGATTTGGGATTTGAATCTTGGGACTCGGATTTTTTCTAGAAGCCGTACTTCACACCGAACTGTATGATGCGCGGCGTCCCCTCCATCGACGTAATCCGTCCGAACGAGCCCGAGGTGAAGTTCGTGTGCGTCCGGTCGGCGCCCTGTGCCAGCGTCGGCGGACCCCAGTTGAACGTGTTGAGCAGGTTGAACGTCTCCACGCGGAGCTCCAGCTTGCGGGCGGCGCCGAAGGCGATCAGCCTCGAGACCGCCATGTCGATTGACCAGTAACCCGGCCCGCGCAGGCTGTTGCGCTGGAAGTTGCCCAGCGTGCCGAGCGCCGGCAGTGCGAACGCTGCCGGGTTCAGCCAGTCGTTCGGCGTCTTCTTGCTGCCGTACGGATTGGCGAGCACCTGATTGACGCGCTGGTTCTGAATGCCGCTGAGCGAGCGGTCTTGTCCAGCGATGACGTTGACCGGCCGTCCGGATCGCGCGGTGAGGATGCCCGACACGCGCCAGTCGGAAAGCGCAGCGTTGGCCAGGCGGCCTCCGAGCTGCGGTGTTTGCGCGCCCGCGACGAGCACGCCGAGGTGCCTTCGATCCTGATCGCAGTAGCCGCGATCGAATTCCGGATGCGCGGGGTCGGTGTAGCCGTTGGCAATCTGCGGGAACCCGCCGGTCTGGAATGACGGATCGCCGAAGCAGCGCGACACCGTGTAGTTTCCATTCATGCTCAGCCCGGCCCCCGCACGGCGCTCGAACGACAGCTTCAGGCCGCGGTAGTTCTGAATCCCGAGATCGGTGTGAAGGTCGAGATTCCCGATGAGTGCCGCCGAAGCCGGGTTCTCACCGGAAAGTGACAACACCCGTCGAGCGTTGACATTCCCCGGGTTGCTGCAGGTCGGATAGAACACGCCCTGGAGCGTGCAGGGATCGAGGCCGAGGAACACGCCCGGATTGATCGCGACCTGATTCCACAGGCGATCGGTATGACTGCCAAGATACGTTGCGGCGACCTGCCACACGGATCCGAGCTGCCGCTCTACCGTCACGTTCCATTGCTGGATGCGCGGCGAGTTGATGTCGGGGTCGATCGCGCCATAGGCGCCAAACGGCAGGTAGCGCGTGTCGCGATTGGTTGCGATGGGATGCGGATCGCCGCCAAGGTGCGCGTACGGATGATCGAAGCCCCCGGGCGGATCCTGGATGATCGAGCGGTTCCCGAACGGCGGCGAGTTCGCGTTGATCAGCATGTATTCGGCGTTCGGGAAGTCGTAGGTCAATCCGTAGGAAGCGCGCACCGCAGTGCGGCCGTTACCGGACAGATCCCAGCCGAACCCGACGCGCGGCGAAAAGTTCAGCCACTGCGTGTGGACGCCTCGACGCCCCGAGGTGGCGAACCCCGCATCGCCCGGGTAGACGAACCCCGCCGGTGCGTTCACGAACACCGTGCTCGTGACATTGTTCCGGAAGTTCTCGGGGATGAAGTTGTACACGGCACCGTTGAGGACGCTCTGGCCGAAGTACGGCTCCCACCGAAGCCCGCCGTTGATCGTGACGCGACGGCCCGCCCGCCAAGTGTCCTGACCGTAGAAACCCATGTACCACTGGTCCATCGGCAGGATGGCCGGTCCGCCATGCTCGAGCCGGCTGACGCGGCCGAGGAGCAGGTCGCTCAACCCGCGCCCGGTCGCGTCGCCGGTGAACTGCCAGACGCCGCCGGAGCGCGCGTGCGATTGGAAGTAATAGCGCCAGTAGGCCACGTTGCCGCCGAACGACAGCTGGTGATCGCCACGCACGAGCGTCAGGTCGTCGCTCACCTGCGACGCGTTGGTGACGAAACGGCTCGGACCGGGGTTCTCGGCGAAGAATCCGCCCTGCACTTCGATCCACATGACGTGCGGTGCATAACTGTAGGCGTCGACGCCCAGCTCGTGCGGTTCGAAGGTGGACGGCGCCAGGCGGCTGACGGCGGATCGATTGAACGCGAACCTGAGCGAGTGGACCGTGTTGGGCCCGAAGACGCGCGTGTCGCCAATCGCCAGTGATTGCGCCAGCGCGTCCGAACCGAGCAGCCCCACCTTGTTCGCGTTGTCGTAGAGCGACAGGATGGTGTCGCCCTCGCGCATGGGAATCGGAGCGGTGAACGACGTCGCCATGTAGCGTCCGAAGATCGTGTCATCCTTCGTTCGCTGGTAGTCGACCCGGCCGATGGACTGCATCTGGTTGCTGTCGTTCCGGAACGCGTACGTAATCTGGCCACACGGATCGGTCGTGCTGGGAAGACGCTTCAGGAGATTGAGCGCTGCCGGACTGAACCGCGCGGGATCGATCCGGTTGTCTGCGAATCCGCCGCGCAACGTGATCTGTTGCCCTCCATTGCACGCCGGCGAGGCGAACGTCGTGAAATCGCCGGCCAGCATGGCCGGTGTTGGCACCCACGCAATGCTGGCGGCGGGCTGCTGGCGAATCGTGGTGCCCTGATAGGCCCCGAAGAAGAACAGCTTGTTCTGCACGATCGGACCGCCGAACGTGCCGCCGAACTGATTGCGCTGCAACCCGTCGTCGACGCGCTTGCCGTTCGGTCCGATCTGCGCGAACGGGTCGGTCGCGTTGAAGCGGTGATCGCGGAGGAACTCGAACGCGTTGCCGCTGAAGCGATTGGTACCCGACTTCGTCACCGCGCTCACCGCCGCGCCCGAGTGCATCCCGTTCTGGGCGTTGAGCCCGCTCGTTGCGACGCTGAACTCTTGCAGCGCGTCGGGGAACGGAAACGGCAGATTGAGGTTGTCCTGCGGGTTGTTGTGCATCGCGCCGTCGAGGAGGTACGCCACGCCGTACGGGAGTCCGCCCGCCACAGAGATCCCGAGGCCGCCCGGAACGGCCCGGTTGGGGGCCGTTCCGGTCTGCACCGCCGCGCCGGAGACGACGACGAGCTCCGCCGGGTTGCGGCCGTTGAGCGGCAGCGCGAGGATCTGATCGTTCCGGACGACTTCGCTGATGCCGGCGCTCTGCACGTCGACGAGCGGCGCGGCGCCCTCGACGGTGACGGACTCTTCGAGCTGGCCCACCGAGAGCCTGGCGTTGAGGACAGGTGAGGCCCCGACCTGCAGCACGATTCCCGTCTGCACGTAGCTGCGGAATCCCGACAGCGAGACTTCGAACCGGTACGGACCGACCGGCAGGTTCGACAGGACGTATGCTCCGCTGCTATCGGTGACGTCGCTGCGGACGAAGCCCGTGTCGGTCTGTGTGGCGGTGACGGTCGCACCAGGCAGCACGGCGTCGCTTTGGTCGGTGACACGGCCACTGAGCTGGGCCGTCGACTGCGCCCACGCGGTGGTCGTGGTGAGTAGAAGACTGAGAACGCCGGACGCACAACCCCGGAGGAAACGTCGCATCACATCCTCCTCTCTGTAGAGGCGGGGAGTATATGCCCGAAAGGGCGGGCGTCAATACCGGGAACAACCGACAGACCTAATAGCCGGCGTCGGCCAGTGCCTGCTGGTAGTCTTCGCGCGTATTGAGATTGCGCAGCGTGCGCAGCTCCGGATCGGCGGTGATCTGTTCCGGGCGCACGCGGCGCGTCCTCACCTCATCGAACAGAAATGCTGGCCGCAGTCGATCCGCGGCCAGCAGCTCCTCGACATACGGCAGCACCGTCCGCCGATAGACCGCCGACAGCGGATGCGCGAAGCCGTCGATCTCGACGACCGCGATGTCGTAGCCGCGGGCGAAGTCGAGCATCTGGCGGATGAAGCCCGGCTCGAGCAGCGGCACGTCGCAGCTTGTCACGTAGGCGCACTCCGCATCGACTGGCAGCACCTTCAGCCCCGCGCGCAGTCCTTCGAGGGGACCGCGGCCTTCCTGCTCATCGCGCGTCACGATCACGTCAGCCGGCAGCGCCGGCAGTTGCTGGCCCACCGCTGCGACCGCCACGATTGGCGAGACGACCTCCTGCAGGATGCGGACGACGCGCTGCAGCATCGTCTCGGGGCCGAAGGGAAGGAGCGCTTTCGGCGTGCCCATGCGCGCCGACTTGCCGCCGCAGAGAACGATGGCGCCGGCGGTCACGCGAGCAGTGTCCCTCCGCCGAAACTGAGACGCCCGGGCACGGCGCCGCCTGCGCTCACCTTCACCGCGCAGTACTTGAACTCCGGAATCTTGCCGAACGGATCGAGCACCGGGTTGGTCAGCATGTTCGCCGCCGCCTCGTAGTAGCAGAACGGCACGAACACCGATCCGCGCGGCATCCCGTCATCGGCGCGCGCGTAGAGCGAGATGCTGCCGCGCCGCGACGTCATCGTGACCACGCCTCCGGGTGCGACGCCGAGATCGGCGAGATCCTGCGGATGCACGGATGCAACCGGCTCCGGCTCGATCGCGTCGAGCGCGGCGGCGCGGCGTGTCATCGCGCCGGTATGCCAATGTTCGAGCTGCCGTCCGGTGATCAGGACCATCGGATACTCGGCATCGGGGCGCTCGGCGGCGGGAATGAGGTCGGCGGGGACGAACCTGCCGCGGCCGCTCGCGGTCGGGAAGCGCTCGACGAACACGACTGGCTCGCCGGGATCGCCTTCCTTCACGCACGGATAGGTGACAGACGACTCGCGCTCGAGACGCTCCCAGGTGATGCCGGCGATCGAATCCATGCAGGTGCGCATCTCCGCGAACACCTCGCGCGGATGCGTGTAGCTCCAGTCGAGGCCGATGCGCCGCCCCAGCTCGTTGAGCAGCCAGAAGTCCTCGCGCGCGTCGCCGGGCGGCTCGATCGCCTTGCGTCCGAGCTGCACCATGCGATCGGTGTTCGTGACCGTGCCCGCTTTCTCCGGCCACGCCGTTGCCGCGAGCACGACGTCGGCAAGATACGCGGTTTCGGTGAGGAAGATGTCCTGCACGACGAGATGATCGAGCGCGGCAAGCGCCTCGCGCGCGTGCTCGACATCCGGATCGGACATCGCGGGGTTCTCGCCCATGATGTACATCGCGCGGACGGTGCGCCCCTTGGCCGCGTTCAGGATCTCGACGACCGTGAGACCCGGATCGGGATCGAGTGCCACGCCCCACAGCTTCTCGAAGCGCTGACGCACGTCGGGTGAGCCGACGCGCTGATAGTCCGGATAGAACATCGGGATCAGACCAGAATCCGACGCGCCCTGCACGTTGTTCTGCCCCCGCAGCGGATGCAGACCCGTGCCCGGCCTGCCGATCTGTCCTGTCGAGAGCGCGAGCGCGATGAGACACCGCGCGTTGTCGGTGCCGTGCACGTGCTGCGAGATGCCCATGCCCCAGAAGATCATCGAGCCCGAAGAGGTGGCATAGAGACGCGCGACCTTGCGGATCGTCTCCGCGTCGACGCCGCAGATGGGCGCCATCGCTTCGGGCGAGAACTTCCGCACGTTCTCCACGAGCGCGTCGTAGCCCGACGTCCGGTCGCGGACGAACGCCTCGTTGACGAGCCCTTCGTAGACGGTGACGTGGAGGAGCGCGTTGAGCAGCGCCACGTCGGTGTCGGGGTGGAACTGCAGATAGTAGGTGGCATGGCGGGCGAGATCGCTGCGCCGCGGATCCGCGACGATCAGCTTCGCCCCGCGCTTCACCGCGTTCTTCATCCACGTCGCCGCCACCGGATGGTTCATCGTCGGGTTGGCGCCGATGACGAACAGAACCTCCGCCCTGGCCACGTCGCGCACTTGATTGCTGACCGCGCCCGAGTTGATCCCTTCCATCAGCGCCGCCACGCTCGACGCGTGGCAGAGGCGCGTGCAGTGATCGACGTTGTTCGATCCGAATCCGGTGCGTACGAGCTTCTGGAAGAGATACGCCTCCTCGTTCGTCCCTTTCGCGGAGCCGTAGCCGGCAAGCGCACGCTTGCCGTACCTATCGCGCGCGTGGAGGAGGCCGCGCGCCGCGGCTTCGAGCGCTTCTTCCCAGCTCGCCTCGCGAAACACCTCGTGCCACTGCTCGGGATCGACGACGAAGTCCTTGTGCTTCGGGACGTCCGGCTTGCGAATCAGCGGCTTCGTCAGGCGATGGCGATGCTGGACGTAGTCGAAGCCGTAGCGCCCCTTCACGCAGAGGCGGCTGGAGTTGGACGGACCGTCCTTCCCCTGCACGTAGAGGATGCGGTTGTCCTTGACGTGATAGGTGAGCTGACAGCCGACCCCGCAGTACGGGCAGATTGAATCGACCGTTTTCTGCGGTGCGATCTTCGCGACGCCTCTCGCGGGCGTGAGCGCGCCGGTGGGACATGCCTGCACGCACTCGCCGCACGCGACGCAGGTGGACGTGCCCATCGGGTCGTCGAAGTCGAAGACGATCTTCGACCGCCCGGCGCGGAACGCGTAGCCGATGACGTCGTTGACCTGCTCCTCGCGGCACGCGCGCACGCAGCGCTTGCACTGGATGCAGGCATCGAGGTGGACCTCCATCGCCGGATGAGAGAGATCCTCGGCCGGCTGCGGTCTGGACCTGAACCGCGGCTTGCCGACGCCCATCCTCTTCGCCCAGAAATCGAGCTCTGAATTGAGCGTGTAGACCGTCTCGGGCATGTCGGCGAGCAGCAGTTCGATCGACATCTTCTGGCTGATGATCGCGCGCGCGCTGTCGGTCGTCACCTCCATGCCGTCCTTCGGGTAGCGGCAGCATGACGGCGCGAGCACGCGCTCACCTTTGATCTCCACCATGCACGTGCGGCAGTTCCCGTCGGCGCGCATGCCGTCCATGTAACAGAGGCGTGGGATGTCGATCCCCTGGTTCTGCGCGATGTGCAGCAGCGTCTCGTTCCCGGGAGCGGAGACAGGTTTCCCGTTGAGCGTGAAGGTGACCATTCTGCAGCGCCTTCTGCGTGCCGACGCGGCACGGCGTGCACTGGCCGCACGATTCATCAGCAAAGAACTTCATCACGTTGCGAGCGGCGGCGGCGGCCTTGTCCTTGTGTGAGAGCACGACAATCGCGGCGGAGCCGATGAAGCAGCCGTACGGCGTCAACGTGTCGAAGTCGAGCGGCACGTCGGCGAGCGACGCGGGCAGGATGCCGCCCGACGCACCGCCAGGCAGATAGCCGTAGAGCGTGTGGCCGTCGAGCATGCCGCCGCAGTGCTCGTCGATCAACTCGAGCAGCGTGATGCCGGCAGGCGCGACGTGCACGCCGGGCTTCT
>QHWQ01000029.1 GCA_003222635.1 Acidobacteriota bacterium
CACGAAGACCCAGAATTTCAAGTTCGCCGTCCCCGCGGCGAAGTAGCGATCCGGAGAACAGGCGCATGAGTGACCGTGACCCAGGATCTGTCGCCGCGCACCCGGCGCACCCCGCGCACGAAGTCCATCACGAGGAACTGAGCTTCTGGCGCAAGTACGTCTTCTCAACCGATCACAAGGTCATCGGCATCCAGTACGCCGTCACGGGACTGCTGTTCCTCCTGTTTGGCTTCTCGCTGATGATGCTCATGCGCTGGCAGCTCGCCTATCCAGGCGCTGCCGTGCCGTGGCTTGGCGCGATCCTCGGTGATGCGCGCATGCCGGGCGGGACGATGCTCCCCGAGTTCTACAACGAGCTCGGAGCGATGCACGGCACCATCATGGTCTTCCTCGGAGTGGTCCCCCTCGCCGTCGGAGGATTCGGGAACTTCGTGCTTCCGCTGCAGATCGGCGCGCCGGACATGGCGTTCCCGAAGATCAACATGGTGAGCTACTGGTGCCTGTTTCTCGGCGGCGTCACGATGCTCCTCAGCTTCGTGATCCCCGCCGGCGGGGCCGCGCAATCCGGGTGGACCTCCTACGTGCCGCTTTCCGACATCGCGGGCACGGGTCAGACGTGGTGGCTCGTCGGAATGGTCTTCCTGATCACCTCATCGCTGCTCGGAGCGCTCAATTTCATCACGACCACGATCCAGCTCCGCGCCAAAGGCCTCACGTTCATGCGCTTCCCGTTTTTCGTGTGGGCGCAGTTCGTCACCGCCTTCCTCCTTCTGCTGGCCTTTCCGCCGCTCGAGGGCGCGGCGGTCATGCAGCTCATGGATCGCGTGGCCGGAACGAGCTTCTTCCTCCCGAGCGGCCTCGTGGTCAGCGGCCAGCCGCTGACCAACGCCGGCGGCGGCAACCCGCTCCTCTGGCAGCACTTGTTCTGGTTCCTGGCGCACCCGGAGGTCTACGTCCTGATCCTGCCGGGGATGGGCATCGTGGCCGAGATCATCGCCAACAACACGCGGAAGCCGCTGTGGGGCTATCGGTCGATGGTCTACTCGCTCATCTTCCTCGGCTTCATGTCGTTCATCGTGTGGGCCCACCACATGTTCATGACCGGAATGGGAACGGCGATGGCGGCGTTCTTCCAGACGACCACGATGATCATCTCGATCCCGTCGGTCGTGATCCTGACGGCCCTGATCATCTCGCTCTACGGCGGATCGATACGCTTCAATACGCCCATGCTCTTCGCGCTCGCCTTTCTGCCGATGTTCGGCATCGGCGGGCTGACGGGGCTTCCGCTCGGATTGAACATCACGGACATCCCGCTGCACGACACCTACTACGTCATCGCCCACTTCCATTACGTCGTCGCGCCGGGAACGATCTTCGCCCTCATGGCGGGGATCTACTACTGGTATCCGAAGGCCACCGGGCGGAGGATGAACGAGACGCTTGGCAGGATTCACTTCGTCGGCTCGCTCATCTGCATGAACGTCGTCTTCATGCCCATGTTCATCATGGGGCTGGCCGGCGTCTCCCGGCGCCTGGCCGACGGTGGGGCGAGCTACGACTTTGCGCAGCCGGTCCTTCACTGGAACGTCTGGTCGTCATGGGGCGCGTGGACCCTCGGGCTCTTCCAGCTTCCCTTCATCTTCAATTTCTTCTGGAGCATCTGGAAGGGGGAGAAGGTCAGCGACAACCCGTGGCAGGCCACGACGATTGAGTGGTCGGCTCCCTCGCCTCCCCCGCACGGCAATTTCCTCGGCGTGCCCGAAGCGTACCGGGGCCCGTACGAGTACAGCGTCCCCGGAGCTCCCAAGGACTTCTGGCCCCAGTACGAGGTCTGATCGATGGAGATCCCCTACACCGTAGAGGTCCGGCGCGACACCGGTCTGACCAACGGGAAGATCGGCATCTGGCTCTTCCTCGCCTCGGAGGTCATGCTGTTCGGAGCGCTGTTCGCGAGCTACATCCTGATCCGGACGGGGGCGCCGACCTGGCCGCGCGGTGACACGATGCTCAACGTGCCGCTTGCGACCGTCAACACGATCGTCCTGATTTCGTCGTCGGTGACCATGGTGATGGCGTGGGCGTCGCTGATGCGCCGCCGCTTCGAGACCTACCGGATCTACATGGGTCTGACGATCCTGTGTGGGCTCGCCTTCCTCGTCATCAAGTACTTCGAATACAGCGCCCATTTCCACGAGGGCGCTTTGCCCAGCACGAACAACTTCCTCGCCATCTATTTCACCTTGACCGGCCTGCATGGGCTTCACGTGGCGGGGGGGATGGCGGTGAACGCGTATTTCTGGGGTCCCGGCGCGAAGCTCTATAAGACCAATCCGGTGTGGTTCACCAACCGCGTCGAGCACGCGGGTCTCTTCTGGCATTTCGTGGATCTGGTCTGGATCTTTCTCTTCCCGACGCTGTATCTCTTGTAAAGCGGTATCTTCTGTAGGCGGGCACACATGAGCGACCACGCGGCGACATCCATGACAGGCGACCACGCCGTCGACATCGACAAACACGTCAGGATCTACATCACCGTCTTCGTCGCGCTCATGGTCCTGACCGTCGTCACGGTAACAGTCTCTCGCTTCCACCTTCCCGTGCCGATGGCCGTGAGCGTGGCGCTGCTCATCGCGATCATCAAGGGATCGCTTGTGGCGTGCTACTTCATGCACCTGATCTCCGAGAAGAAGCTGATCTACGCGGTCCTCGCGCTGACCGCGGCCTTCTTCGTCGCGCTGATGGTGCTTCCCGTTGTCACCGTCCACGACGGCTTCTGGATTCACTGATGAACCTCCGGCTGGTCCACGCGATGCTGATCGGCTTCTCCGCGGCGCTCGCGGTGCTGTTCGGCCTCTGGTGTTTGAATCGGTACGGGCAGGAGGACGGGGTGGGGCGACTGATTGCGGCGATCGCGGCGTTCGCCATGTCGTTCGGCCTGGTCGCGTACGACCGGTGGTTCCTGCGCAAGACGAGGACCCTGCGATGAAAATGAAATTGATCCTGGCGGCAGCCATGCTGATCGGCGGCAGCTCGAGCGCCTTCGCCTGTCCGGTGTGTTTCGGGGCGCTCGAGACAGGGATGATCGACGGGGCGAAGCTCGGCGTCCTGGTGTTGCTGGCCATCACCCTTGCGGTGCAGGGCGGGTTCCTGGCGTTCTTCCTCTATCTCCGCAAACACGCGAAGCGCAACGCCGAGGTCGAGCTCGACGCCGAATGGCTCGCGCTCCAGAGACCATCGAGACAATCATGACTGAGTGGCTCGGAATGCAGCCGCTCGCCGCGACACACGGCGGGCAGATCGACAACCTGATCGGCTGGATTCATATCTTCATGCTCGTCCTGTTCGTGGGATGGGGAGGGTTCATCCTCTACGCCATCATTCGTTTCAGGAAATCGCGGAATCCGGTGGCGGACTACAAAGGAGTGACGTCGAAAAATTCGACCTATGCCGAGGTCGGCGTGGCCGTGGTCGAAGCGGTTCTGCTGATCGGATTCGCAATCCCGCTGTGGGCCGCGCGGGTCGATAGCATCCCCCCGGCAAACCAGGCGCTCGAGGTGAATCTCACCCCCGAGCAGTTCGCCTGGAACGTTCGCTATGCCGGGCC
>QHWQ01000030.1 GCA_003222635.1 Acidobacteriota bacterium
AAGTTCACCATCGCGCAGGCCGTTGCCATTCGCGGCGATCGCTTCATCGCGGTCGGATCCAACGCCGACATCAACAAGCTCGCGGGGCCGAATACGCGCCGCGTCGATCTCGGCGGTAAAGCCGTCATCCCGGGATTGATTGATGCGCACGCGCACCTCACGCGTGGTGCGGAGACATGGACAACCGAGGCGCGCTTCGACGACGTGGCCTCGCGCAAGCAGGCGCTCGACATCGTCCGCGCGAAGGCGACCGAGCTCGGCGCCGGGAAGTTCGTCTATAACCTCGGTGGCTGGTCGTACGACCAGTTCGCGGACAACCCGACGCCGCTCACGAAGGCGGAGCTCGACACCGCCGCGCCGAACAATCCCGTCTACGTGCAGTTCTCACGCTGCTGCGCGTTCATGAACAGCAAAGCCGTCGAGCTCCTCGGTATCGACGCCATCAAGCAGCCGTGGGTCGAGCGCGACGCCGCGGGCAAACCGACGGGGCGCATCAACGATCCAGGCCTCGCGCAGGTGGCAAACAAGATTCCGGAGAAGGACAAAGAAAAGGATCCGTATCCGGTCAGCGCGCTGGCGATGCTCAAGGACCTCAACCGCGCGGGCCTCACCGCGGCGAACATGGTTGGCTGCCCGCCTGAGCAGAAAGAGGCGTACCTCGACATGCAGCGCAAAGGCGAGCTGACGTTTCGCCTGATGTGCATGGTCGGTCCGTCGGGCGGCAACCCCGAACAAAATCTTCAGCGCATGGTTGCCTCGATCGGCCAGATCAAGTTGTTCCAGGGCGACAACTATATCGATGACGTGCTCGTCGGCGAGACGCTCGCCTACAGCGACAACATGGTGGCGCCGCACGTCAGCTATACGCCGCAGCAGTCCTCGAACTGGAAAGCGCTGGCGACGGAAGTCGCCAGAAAGGGCATGCCGCTACAGCAGCACGCGACCATCTCCGAGTCATTCCCCTTCTTCCTCGATCAGATTGAAGCAATCAACAAGGAGTACCCGATCCATAGCCTGCGCTGGGCGTTCTGCCACATGGATCAGGTGTCGGCCAACGATCTCGATCGGATGAAGAAGCTGGGGATGTGGGCGGCGGTGCGCGCGATCCCACCGGTGATGGGGATGGCGTTCAACCGCGCGCACGGCGATCGCTCCTACGACATGCCGCCGCTGCGAATGATCCAGGACAGCGGCATTCTGTGGGGCTTCCACACCGACACCAACGAGGTGAACCAGTACAACCCGTTCTACACGCTCTGGTTCGCGGTGACCGGCAAGATGGTCGGCGGCAAGGTCGTCAACCATCAGACGATCACGCGTGAAGAGGCGCTCATCGCGCACACGCGCAGCAACTCGTTCTTCCTGATGCGCGAAGACGACCTCGGGTCGATCGCGGCCGGCAAGCTCGCGGATCTGGTCGTCCTGGATCGCGATTACCTGACGATTCCGCCGGATCAGATCAAGGACATCAAGCCGGTGCAGACGTGGGTCGGCGGGAAGATGGCGTTCAACAGCGCCACCGCGCCTGCTCGCGCGACGAGATAAATCACGCGTCCTGCGGGAGGCGGGGCACGGCGAGCTCCGCCTCCACAACTTCGGCCCACTCCACGCGGTCCAGCCGAAACTGCCGCGGCTCGCCCTTCTCGAGATCCACGGCGTTGACCAGCGTCAGGCTCCGCTCGAGCACGAGCCGCTCGACGCGAACCGTGCGAATGGATGTGGCCCCGTGCGCGCCGGCGTAGCGGATGCGCAGTGGCCGCTGCTCGAACCACGCCCGTTCGAGTGCGTCGCGCACGCCCCTGGGCACGCTCATCGTCGGCACGCCGGTGAATGTCAGGCCCTTCATCAGATCTCCGAGCTCCCACTGCGCGGAGGCGGACAGCGCGCCCTGCACCTTGTCCAGCGCGCCCGCGCAGGTTTCGACAAACGGCACCATTCGCATGTCGAGCGCCCATCGTCCAACGGTGATCAAGACGGCGGCTTCACGCGCCGTGAAGTTGACCGGCGGAAGGGAGTAATGCCGGTCGAGTGCGTACCCGCCGCCGCGGCCGCGGTCGGCTTTGAGCGGGAGCGCCGCGTCGCGGAGCGTCTCGAGGTCGCGGTAGATCGTGCGGACCGTCACGCCAAAGCGCTCGGCAAGTGCGTCGGCGGTGACGCCGGAGCGCCGGCCCCGCATGAACTCGACGAGCGCGAAGAGCCGCGCGCGCCGATTCACGATGAAACCTGACAGAAGGCTGTCACCGGCGGCCAGTATACCTAAGACGTCCGCGCCACAACCGGCCGGCGAACTGAGGAGGCTGACATGCAGCATGCGATCAACTGGTTCGAGATTCCCGTTGCCGATCTCTCACGAGCCACGGCTTTCTATGCCGAAGTCCTTCGCATCGAGCTTCGCCCTGAACGCTTCCAGGAGACACCGATGGCAGTCTTTCCGTACGGTCCACCCGAGCAGGCTGTCGGCGGGGCGCTGATTCTCGACGCGCGGAAGCGTCCGTCGGCGGCCGGCGTGGTCATCTACTTGAGCGCGGGCACCGACATCCGCGGCGCGGTCAGCCGTGTGGTCAAGGCGGGCGGACGCGTGATGATGCCCGTGACGGATATCGGCGACCCGGGCTTCATCGCGCTGATTCAGGACACCGAAGGAAACGTCGTGGGATTGCACGAGGCGAGGCTGCCACAGACGGCAGCCACCCCCGCACCGGCAGCGACGTAGGTTCGCCGACCTCTATCGCGCGCAAGGCTGGCCAGTCGAGGTGATCGACATCACCGTGTACTGGCCGGCCGACGATCGCGGCAGTTCGAGCTTCGTCTTCGAATTGGCCTTCGAGTCCGCCGCGTGCTCAGGATCGACCTTCGTCTTCTCCCTGATCTTCACGTCCGCATTGCCGTGACCCGCATTGACCGTGATCGCGGAGATCTGCACTTGCTCGCCGACATGGGACGCCAGGTCTACGTTGTTGCCTGGCACCAGCAGGAATGTGGACGAGGAACCGCTCGTGGCCACCCTGCCGTCCGCCTTCGTCTCCGTCTTGCCATTGACGGTCGTCTTGTCCTTGTCGACGTCGGTCTTCACCTTCGAGTTGGTCTGCAGCTCCTTGCCGGACGACGCGATCGTGCCGTCGAGCGCGTACACGCCGTCGGCCGCCTGCTGGCGCAGGCATCCCGTCATGCTCATCACTCGCGCATCGTCCGCCTTGATGTTCGTGCGCGATTTCACCGTGCTGTCTTGCGCGCCGGCCGCCGCGGGAAGCGCAACGGCCAGAACCACCGCCGGAATTACGAGCCTCATGGGTATTCTCCTTCCGGCCCCCATGACGTGCAGGACATGTTCCGTCTCATGTATGGCTGGGTCTCCAGGCGGATCTCAGGCGTTCACTTCTGTTCCGCTGACTCGCGAAACCCTGCACACTGAATGACGGGCAGCCGCGGGTACTTCGGGAAGGCCGGATCGACAGCCGACAAGCCGCACAGATAAAACACTGAGCCTCGAGACGACTGAATCTCGCGCGCGTGTACGCAGCGCGCGCACAAGCCGACTCGATCGTCAGTGCGCTTCTCAGCGATCAAAGTGCGGTGAGCAGTGTGTAGCCGTACTCCTGTGCACGATTCACCGCGAGAACGCCTGCAGACACGACGTGGCTGTTGGGGACTGCATTCGCCAGCAATTCACGGTACATCGCGTCGGCGTTACCGGCGGTATCCGCGGCGATGCTCTCGGCCACGCCGCGGCTCGCCATTCCGCAGATGACGAAGTGCGTGCCGGCTTTGACAAGGTCTTGAATCGTGGAGCCGTAGGAGGCTGTTTCGTCCTTGGATCCGTCAGCTGCACG
>QHWQ01000089.1 GCA_003222635.1 Acidobacteriota bacterium
GTGACGATGACGGCGCCGCTCATCGGCAACTACGGCACCACGTCCGGCGACGCGGAATCGCAGGCGCCGCGCGTCGCGGGCTTCATCATGCGCGAAGCCTCGCCGGTGGCGAGCAACTGGCGCGCCGACGCGTCGCTCCGCGACTACCTCGTGCGCCACGACATCGTCGCCATCGCGGACATCGATACGCGCGCGCTGACGCGCGTGCTGCGATCCGCCGGCGTCATGCGCGGCGTGATTGCCACCGGACAGGTGGATCCGGACGAGCTCGTCGCGAAGGCGCGCGCGATTCCGAAGATGGAAGGCTCCGATCTGGTGCGCGAGGTGACGTGCGACTCGCCGTTCGAGTGGCGCGAGCGCGCCGGATCGGCGGGTCAGGCCGATCATCTCGAGTTCGGCATCGCGCCGCAGCGAAAGTCGGCGAAGCGCCTGCGCGTCGCGGCGTACGACTTCGGCATCAAGTGGAACATCCTGCGGCGGCTCGACGCGTACGGCTGCGACGTCAAGGTATTTCCGGCCACCGCGCCAGCCAGCGAGTTGCTCGCGACCGAGCCGGACGGCATCTTCCTGAGCAACGGGCCCGGCGATCCCGCCGCGCTGGCCTACGCGATCACTAACGTCCGCGAGATCGTGAAGACGGACGTCCCGACGTTCGGCATCTGCCTCGGACATCAGATTCTCGGCCTCGCGGTCGGCGGCCAGACGTTCAAGCTGAAGTTCGGCCACCGGGGCGCGAACCACCCGGTGAAGGAGCTGCAGTCGGGCAAGGTGGAAATCACGTCGCAGAATCACGGCTTCGCGGTCGATCCGAACTCGCTGCCGTCGGACGTGAAGGTCACGCATCTCAACCTCTACGACGGCACCGTCGAAGGGTTCTGCCACACCAGCAAGCCCGTGTTCTCGGTGCAGTACCATCCAGAGGCGTCGCCCGGACCACACGACGCCGATTACCTGTTTCTGAAGTTCCTCGAGTCGATGGAGAAGAAGTGATCGTTTAAGCAGATGCCGAAACGCACCGATCTCAAAAGGATTCTCGTCATCGGCTCCGGTCCGATCGTGATCGGCCAGGCGTGCGAGTTCGACTACTCCGGCACGCAGGCGTGCAAGGCGCTGCGCGCTGAAGGGCTCGAGGTCATCCTCGTCAACAGCAACCCCGCGACGATCATGACCGACCCCGAGATGGCCGACCGCACCTACGTCGAGCCACTCACGGTCGATCTCGTCACGTCGATCATCGCGAAGGAACGTCCTGACGCGGTGCTGCCGACCGTCGGCGGTCAGACGGCGCTCAACCTCGCGGTCGCGCTCGCCGAGCGGGGCGTGCTCGAGAAGTACAACGTCACGTTGATCGGCGCGCAGATCGACGCGATCAAGGTCGCCGAAGACCGGCTGCTCTTCCGCAACGCGATGGGGGAGATCGGCGTCGAGGTGCCGCGCAGCGGCGCCGCCAAGTCGCTCGATGACGCGCTCGACATCGTCGAGAGCACGGGGTTCCCGGCCATCATCCGTCCCTCGTTCACGATGGGCGGCGTCGGCGGCGGCATCGCCTACAACATCGAGGAGTTCCGCGAGCTGGCGGGGCGCGGCCTCGAGTTCTCGCCGGTGCACGAGATCCTCGTCGAGGAATCCGTCATCGGCTGGAAGGAATTCGAGCTCGAGGTGATGCGCGACGTCGCCGACAACTTCGTCGTCATCTGCTCGATTGAAAACGTCGATCCGATGGGCGTCCACACCGGCGACAGCATCACGGTTGCGCCGGCACTGACGCTGACGGACAAGGAATATCAGCGGATGCGCGACATGGCGCGGCGCATCATCCGCCGCGTCGGCGTCGAGACCGGCGGGTCGAACATCCAGTTCGCGATCAATCCGCAGGACGGACGCATTGTCGCCATCGAGATGAACCCGCGCGTGTCGCGGTCGTCCGCGCTCGCGTCGAAGGCGACCGGGTTCCCCATCGCCAAGATCGCCGCGAAGCTCGCGCTCGGATATCACCTCGACGAAATTCCGAACGACATCACGCGCCTCACACCCGCGTCCTTCGAGCCGACCATCGACTACATCGTCGTCAAGTTCCCGCGCTGGAACTTCGAGAAGTTCCCGCAGGCGGACCGCACGCTGACGACGCAGATGAAGTCGGTCGGCGAGGCGATGGCGATTGGCCGCACGTTCAAGGAGGCGTTCCTCAAGTCGGTGCGGTCGCTGGAGCTCGGGAAGTTCGGACGGCTGTTCCCCGATTCGCCGAACGATGCCGCCGATCACGATGAGGATGACAGCGCGCTGCGCAAGCGGCTCGTCGTGCCGAGCGATCGGCGCATGTGGGCCATCTTCCGCGCGCTGCGGCGCGGCTGGACGGTCGACACCATCCACGAGCTGACGAAGATCGATCGCTGGTTCCTGCAGCAGTTCGCCGACATCAACGCGCTGCGCGAGATGGCGGCGCTCGGCGAGTTCCGCGAGATGTCGACGGACCTGCTGCGGACGCTCAAACGGAACGGCTTCAGCGATGAAGACATTGCGGCGGTGTATGGCGTCGACGAGCCCGGGGTGCGCCAGCGCCGGCTCGACGAGGCGATCGTTCCCGCCTACAAGCGCATCGACACGTGCGCCGCGGAGTTCGAGTCCTTCACGCCGTACATGTACGGGACGTTCGAGGAGGTCTGCGAGGCGGATCCAACGCCGAAGAAGAAGGTCATCATCCTCGGCAGCGGTCCCAACCGGATCGGGCAGGGCATCGAGTTCGATTACTGCTGCTGCCACGCCGTGTTCGGCTTCCGCGACGAAGGCTTCGAGACCGTCATGGTGAACTGCAACCCCGAGACGGTTTCCACGGACTACGACACCGCGGATCGACTTTATTTCGAGCCGCTCACGTTCGAAGACGTGATGGGCATCATCGACCGCGAGCGGAGCGCCGCCGGCAACGTTTCCTGCGTCGTACAGTTCGGCGGCCAGACGCCGTTGAAGCTTGCGCTCGCGCTGCAGGAGGCGGGCGTCGACATCCTCGGAACGACGCCGGATTCGATCGATCTGGCGGAGGATCGCCAGCGCTTCTCGCAGCTGCTGTGGGACCTCGGCGTGCCGCAGCCGGCCAGCGGCACCGCAGTGTCGCGGCAGGAAGCGCGCGATGTCGCCGAGCGGATCGGTTATCCCGTCGTCGTGCGGCCGTCGTACGTGCTTGGCGGCCGCGGCATGGCGATCGTCTTCGACTCGGGCGCGCTCGATCGCTACATGACGGGCGCCGTCGATGTCTCGCACGACCGCCCCGTACTCATCGATCGTTTCCTCGAGGATGCGTTCGAGTTCGACGTCGATGCGGTCGCGGATTCAACAGGTGCCGTTGTCATCGGCGGCATCATGGAGCACATCGAAGAAGCCGGCATCCACTCCGGCGACAGTTCCTGCGTCGTCCCGCCGTTCATGGTGGCCGAGCGGCATCTCGGGACGATCCGCGAGTACACGCGGCGCATCGCTCGGGCGTTGAAGGTCGTCGGGTTGATGAACGCGCAGTACGCCATCAAGGACGACATGGTCTACGTCCTCGAGGTGAACCCGCGGTCATCTCGAACGGTGCCGTACATCTCGAAGGCGACGGGCGTGGCGATAGCGCGCATCGCCGCGCGCGTCGCGGCCGGCCGCACGCTCGCGGAGCTCGGCGTCGTCAACGATCTCGAGGCCGCCGCGCCGGGCAGCAGCTGCCGATGGAAGGCTCCGTCTTCATCAGCGTGAACAACACCGACAAGCCGACGGTCGTCCCGATCGCACGCGACCTGGCGGGGCTCGGCTTTTCGATCACCGCGAGCCGCGGCACCGCCGCCTATCTCCGCGCTCACGGCATCGAAGCGGAGGTCATCTACAAGGTGAACGAGGGACGCCCCAACATCGCGGACCAGATCGTCAACGGGAAGATCGACCTGGTGATCAACACGCCGCTCGGCCGCGAGTCGTTCTTCGACGACCGTGCAGTGCGCCGGGCGGCGACGATGGCGCAGGTGCCGTGCATCACGACGCTGACGGGCGCCTCGGCGGCGGTGGCGGCCATCAAGGCCCTTCGGTCGCAGACGCTGACGGTGCGATCGCTTCAGGACTACTACGCGGGCGTGGAGGCTGGAGCGTAAGCACCGTCAGCACGAAGTCCGAGAACTCACCGGTGGGTACTCCGTCGACCGTCGGATCCGCGAGCACAAACCACAGATACCCGCCGGACGGGAGCGTCGCGACATCCGGCACATCGATCAGCGTCGACGGGCCAAAGGTGGGAAGAGGTCCGGCGTACGCGCGCGCGAGCGCCGGCACGAATCCCTGCGCCGGGTCGAGCCAGAACAGGCCTGAAGGCGTGAACACGCCGATATAGATTTCGCCTGAATCGATGGGTGCGGAACCTGCGTCGAACGACAGATCGAGGCGCAAGCCGTTTCCTGCCACGACCGTGAGCAGGCCGTCGCTGCCGTTCGCGGTCAGATCGACCGACGGCGCAAGCGCCGGATACGCGATGCGAACGACCATCCCGCTCCCACGCGCCAGGTAATACAAGCTCCCATCGCTGGCGACCTGCAGATCGACGGGCTGGTTGATGCCCGAGGCGAACTCGGTGACGGTCCCGTCGGCGAGCCGTGCACGTATCCATCCGCCGCAGTAATCAGCAAAGAAGTAGGCGCTCCAGTAGCGATAGGGAAACTGCGGTGTGACCAGGCTGTGGAACGCGCCGCCCGAGATGGCGCAGCCGTTGGAGTGATCGTAGGCGTAGAGCGGGCCGAGGAAACGAGGGTCGGACGTCGCTCCCTCTGTCAGTGGCCACCCATAGTTGGCGCCTGCGGTTCCCGTATTGATCTCTTCCCAGGTGTCTTGGCCGACATCGTTGATGAACATCGTCCCCGTCAGCGGCTGAAACGCGAACGTGAACGGATTGCGCAGCCCGAGCGCCCAGATGGCGCGGTTCGGTCCGACGGCCGTGTCCACGAACGGATTGTCCGCGGGGATGGTTCCATCCGCGTTGATCCGCAGCATCTTCCCGAGTCGGTTCGCCAGGGTCTGGGCGTTGGACGACACCGCGTTCTCGCCGACCGCGACGTACAACTTGCCGTCGGGGCCGAAGTGAATGGCGCCGCCATTGTGATTGGTGGCGCCGAGCGGTTCCAGGTCGAGCAGCACAACCTCGCTGCCGGGGACCGCGACATCCCCATTGGCGGTGAACCGGCTGACGCGGTTGTGGATGTTCGGCGTGGTGGCGGTGTAGTAGACGTACACGAATCGATTGATCGCGAAAGCAGGATCGAACGCGACGCCGAGCAGACCCCGCTCGCCTGTGGAGCTGACCGTCAGCGACACGAACGGCGCCGGCAGCAGCGATCCGTTCTTGATGACGCGCAGCGCTCCGCCCTGCTGGCAGACGAACAGCCGGCCATCGGGCGCAAACGCCATTGCGGTGGGAGCATTCAAGCCCCCGGCGACGACCGTCTCGACAAACCCCTGAGGCAACGTGGCCGCGGCTGCAGGATGGATAGTGAGCAGCGCGACGGAAAGGCTGATGACAAGGCGACCGGGCGCACGTGTCGGCAGCGGCATGGCGCACCTCCGTACGAACGGGGGGCGGTTCAGATTACTATGGCTTGAAGTGCACGAGGTTGTGTCAACCGCGAAGAACGCGAAGGTCACGAAGTTTGTGTTTTCCTTCGTGTTCATCGCGTCGTTCGTGGTGTACGGCGTCTTCGCGCCCTCGACACGAGCCCAGACCTTTCGCGGCAGCGTCACGACCGTTGAAATCCCCGTCACCGTCACCGACACCAGCAATCGCCTGATCACCGGCCTGACGAAGGACGACTTCGAGGTCTTCGAGGACGGTGACCCGCAGCCGGTGACGCAGTTCTCGGACAAGCGGACGCCGGTAAGCGTCGGCGTGCTGCTCGACATCAGCGACAGCATGCGCGGGCAGCCGATCATCGACGCGCGCGGCGCGCTCGACCGGTTCATGGCCGACCTGCTCGACAGCGGAGACGAGGCGTTCGTCGGCGCGTTCAATCACCTGCCGCGCATCCTCGTGCCGTGGACGGCGCCGCCGTCAAGCCTGGCAGGACGGCTCGCGGACGAGCGGCCCACCGGCGGCACGGCGATCTACGACGCGATCTTCGCGTCGGGTCCGATGATGCAGCGGCACAACCGCACCCGCGCGGCGCTCATCGTCATCTCCGATGGCGCGGACACCGCGAGCGATCACTCGCTGGTGCAGACGCGCGAGGCCCTCCGGCGCAGCGATGCGTTCGTCTACGCCATCGCCATCGACTCGGCGACGGAACGGCGCGTGAGCACGCGCGTGAACCCCGAGGCGCTGCGCGAGATCACGGGTCCGAGCGGGGGATACACGGAAGTGGTGCGAAGCTCGGAGGATCTGGCGCCGGCGACCCAGCGCATTGCGGAGGAGCTCAACTCGCAATACACGCTCGGGTACGCGACGACCCGCCCGCAGGACGGCAGCTGGCGGACGCTTCGCGTCCACGTGAAGAACCACGACTACGTCGCGCGCGCCCGCCGCGGCTATTTCGCGACCCCACCGAAAAGCTGAGCCCGTCACGGATGCGCGCCGTCCGCGTCGCGCTGAGTGCAGCTTTCTAAACGTTTCCCGCGGTCAAGGTACGAAGAAACTCAAACCACGATCCCTGCAGCTCTCGTCCCATCTCTGGTTCTTCTCGGCGGTGTCGTCGCGGGCATCAATCTGGAGATGCCCTGGCGCCTGGTCGTGTGGGTGGTGCCGCTCCTCACCATGGCAGCCGCATCGGCCTGGCAATGTCGCTTCGGTCGCACATGCTTCGTCCTGGTTGCCGCGACGTTCGGCTGTTGCGGGTTCGTGCTCGGATCACACGCGCGCGAGGAGGCGCTCGAGACGCCGCTGAAGGCCGCCGTCACCGAGGATGTGCGCGAGCCGGTCCTCGCCCGCTTCCGGCTTACCGAAGATGCCGCATCCGACGGCGATTCGACGACGCTGCGCGCGCAGGTGATTTCGATTCGCCCGCACGACAGTTGGATGCCGGCCGATGGCGGAGCCGTCGTCAGCGTTGGCGGTTCAGCGCGTGAAGCGCGAGCGCTGGAATGGCGGCGCGGCCGAGTGCTCGAGGCGCCCGTCACCCTCCGTCGCCCGGCGCGGTACCTGAACGACGGAGTGCCCGACTTCGAGCGCAACGCCGCGCTCGATGGCATCTCGCTGCTCGGCTCGATCAAGAGCGGTCTTCTCGTCGCCGTCATCGCGCGCGGAAGCGTCGCCAGCGAACTGGCCGCGGACCTGCGCGGCTATGTCAGGCGCGCCGTCACGCTCCGCGTCGCGCGGCATAGCCAACTGTCCGCCGCCATCGTCTCTGCCGTCCTCATCGGCGATCGCAGCGGCCTGCCGGACGATGTGCGTCTGCGCCTGCAGACGGCCGGCACGTATCACGTCATCGCGATCTCCGGTGGCAACATCGCGATTCTCACGACGTTTCTCCTCGCCTCGCTGGTGCCGATCGGGTTGTCCGGCCGCCGCGCGGCGTTCGCCACGCTCGTCCTGCTCCTCGCCTACGCGCAGATCGTGACCGCCGGCCCGTCGGTGTGGCGCGCGACGCTCGTCGCGGTCGTCTATCTGTTCGCGCGTCTGCTCGATCATCGCAGCCCGCCATGGCAGGCGATGGCAATCGCCGGAGGAGTGCTTGCGGCCGTCGAACCGCTGGACGTTCGCAATGCGGGATTCGTGCTGACGTTCGGCGCGACGGCGGCGTTGCTGCACGTGGCGCAGCGGACGTCCCGCATCCGCCCTGGCGCCGGCGGCCAAGCGCTCTCATGGCTCACCGCGTCGATCGTCGCGTCCGGGGCTGTCGAGCTCGCGCTGCTTCCCGTGATGGCGGCGACGTTTTCGCGCGTCACGATGGCGGGTCTGCTGCTGAATCTCGTGGCCGTGCCGGCGATGGCCGTCGTGCAGATCGCCGGCCTCCTCGTCGTGTGCGCCAACACCATCGACGGCGTGAGCGCGCTGGCCGGATGGATCGCGCATCTCGGCGCGGCGGCAATCGTCAGCAGCGCGCGGCTCGTTGACGTCGCGCCGTGGCTCGCCTTTCGTGTCCCCGCGCCGTCGGCGTTCACCATTGCGACCTATTACACCGGCCTTGCGCTGCTGCTCCTGATGCGTGCCGCCCGGCTCCGAATCGTGGGGCTCATCGCTCTGGTCGTGGGCGCACTGCTCATCGTGACCGGCGTCCCCTTCGAACGGGACACACCCGGGCTGCGATTGACCATGGTCGATGTGGGCCAGGGAGAGGCAATGACGCTCCGGGTCCCTGGACATCACGCGATCATGATCGATTCGGGCGGCGCGCCGTTTGGTGGCGGCGGCTTCGACATCGGCTCGCGCGTCGTCGAGCCGGCGCTCTGGGCGCGGGGCCTGTCGTCGCTCGACGCGCTGCTGCTGACACACGGCGATCCCGATCACATTGGCGGCGCGATGCCGCTCATCGAGGACTTCGGCCCGCGAGAACTGTGGCAGGGAATCCCCGTACCGCGCGCGGTATCGCTGCAGGCCCTCCTCGCGCGCGCATCGGCGTCAGGCATTCCGATCGTGGACCGGCGTGCCGGCGAGGAATTTCGCATCGGTGGCGCGCGCGTGATCGTCCTCCATCCGGACGCGCCGGATTGGGAACGTCAGCGCGTCCGCAACGACGATTCCGTGGTGCTCGAGGTGTTGTACGGCGACGTCGCGCTGCTGCTGACCGGCGACATCGGCGCCGACGTCGAGCGTCGGATCAGCCCGCGCCTGATTCCCGCGAAGACGCGCATCCTGAAAGTCGCGCATCACGGCAGCCGCACGTCAACGTCGCGGGAGCTGCTCGAGGCGTGGCGTCCACAGATTGCGCTCATCAGCTGCGGGCGCATGAATCCATTCGGGCATCCGGCGCCGGAGGTGGTCGCACGCCTCCAGGCCATCGATGCGCGCGTCTATCGAACCGATCTTGATGGCGAGATCACAATCGACACAGATGGACAGCACGTAAGCGTTGCGACGTTCACCGGAGAAAAGCGATGAACCACGAAGGACGCGAAGGACGCGAAGGTTTTCATCCGTTTTCAATGCATTTGCCGACGCCGCTTAGCCCTGAAGCGGAAGAAGCGATGACCGAGACTATCGGATCCGCAATCGCGGTTCATAGAGTATTGGGCCCAGGGTATTTCGAGTCCATATACAAGAAGGCGATGCACATCGAACTCGCTGCGCGAGGCGCCGCTTTCGAGGCGGAGAAAGCTGTCACAGTGACATACCGTGACGTCGAGATTACAGGGCAACGCATTGACCTGATTGTGCGTGGGTTGATCGTCGTGGAACTCAAGGCGGTGAAGCGTTTCGACGACGTTCATCGATCGCAAGTGATCTCGTATTTGAAAACGACCGGTCTCAAAGGCGGACTGCTGATCAACTTCAACGTGCCGGTGCTGAAGGCGGGCCTGCAAAGGATCGTATTGTCTTCGTGACCTTCGCGTCCTTCGCGGTTTCAAAGACCCGCGGAAGGCCCTACGAAGATGATTTCACCCGCTGCCACTCCTCTTCCATCTCACTCAGCGTCGCATCGCTCAGCGGCCGCCCCTGTGCCGCGAACGCGCGCTCCATCGCATCGAAGCGCCTGGTGAACTTCTCGTTGGCGCGGCGCAGCGCCGCTTCCGGCTCGATGCCCAGCTTGCGCGAGAGGTTCGTGATGGCGAACAGCAGATCGCCCATCTCCTCCTCGGCGCGCGAGAGATGACCCGTCGCGCCTGATTCCACCTCGCGACGGACTTCGGCCACTTCCTCCTCGATCTTGTCGAGCACGTCCCCGGCCTTCGACCAATCGAAGCCGACCGCCGCCGCGCGCGAGCTGATCTCGTACGCACGCAGCAGCGAGGGAAGCGTCTTCGGCACGCCGCTGAGCGTGGTCTTCTCGCGTGTGGCCGCTGCGCCCCTGGCCTCGCGCTCGCGCGCCTTCATCGCTTCCCAGCGCTCGATGACCTGACCGCTCGTGATGCTCTCGTCGCCGGTCTGCTTCGCGAAGACATGCGGATGGCGGCGTATGAGCTTCTCGCGAATCGCGTCGATCGCATCGCCGATGGAGAACTGTCCCGCCTCTTCGCTGATCTGCGCGAGGAACACGGCTTCGTAGAGGTAATCGCCCAGTTCCTCACGGAGATCCTCCATGTCGCCGCTGTCGATCGCCTCGAGCACCTCGTAGGTTTCCTCGAGGACGAAGGGACGAAGCGACGCATGCGTCTGCTCCCGGTCCCACGGACAGCCGCCCGGCGCGCGCAGCCGGCGCATGATCTCGAGCAGCGCTTCGAACTTGTCACCAGCGCGTTGGGTCATGGGCGCCTATGCTAGCATTCGAAAATTGGCATGGCCGACGAGCAGACCGAACATCAGCACGCCGAGTCGATCAGTTTCGCCGCCTTCGTTCTTTCGCTTGCGCACACGGCCGCGGTCCATTTCGGCGACATTCCCGATCCGGTCAGCGGGCAGACCGCCGAGCAGAACCTGCCCGCGGCACACCAGATGATCGACATCCTGGCGCTGCTGGAGGCGAAGACCCGCGGGAATCTGACGGCTGAAGAGCGTCAGCTGCTCGAGCAGATCCTCTACGAGCTGCGCCTGCGGTTCGTCGACGCCAACAAGCCGCAGTCACGCATCATCACTCCCTGATGAGCCGACCGGGTCCGAGCGTGATGAAAGCCCCCATGGCGGGGCGTGTCACGATGCTCGGCACCGGCACGTCGCACGGCGTGCCGATGATCGGCTGCAACTGTGCCACGTGCCGATCCTCGGACGTCCGCGACCGGCGGCTGCGTCCCTCGATCTACATCGATATCCCGGAGCGGGCGCAGATTCTCGTCGATACCGCGACCGATCTCCGCCAGCAGGCGCTGGCGCACGGCATCACCCACGTCGACGCGGTGCTCTTCACGCATGCGCACGCCGACCACATCCTCGGGCTGGATGATCTCCGCAGCTTCAACGCGCTGCAGGGGGGCGCGATTCCCGCCTACGCGAACCACGAGGCGTGGGAAAAGATCCGCACGCAGTTCTCCTACATCTTCGAGGGGCCGCTGCAGATGGGCGGCGGCATCCCGCAGATCACCACCAACGAGATCAACGGGATGTTCTTCATCCGCGGCATCAAGATCGTTCCGGTGCCGCTCTGGCACGGCAAGCTGCCGATCCTCGGCTTCCGCCTCGGCAACTTTGCGTACCTGACCGACTGCAACAGGATCCCCGACGAATCGCTGCCGCTCGTCGAAGGGGTCGACATCCTCGTGCTCGACGCGCTGCGCGATGAGCCGCACGAGACGCACTTCACGCTCGGCGAGGCCGTGGCGATGGCCCGGCAGATCGCGGCGCATCGCACCTTCTTCACGCACATGACGCACGACCTGCCGCACGCGAAGACCAATGCGCGGCTGCCCGAGGGCGTCGAGCTGGCATATGATGGCCTCGTGCTCGATATCGAGGTTGAAGTGGCGTAGGCGTGGAGGTTCTGCACTTTCCAGACGACACGCGTCCCGCGTGGCTCGTGCATCCCGTGCTCGCCCTCGGCAACTTCGACGGCCTTCATCGCGGACATCTCAAGATCGTCGAGCGCGTCCGGCGCGGCGCGGCCGAGCATGGCGGCACGCCGATGGCGATGACCTTCGACCCGCATCCCTCGCGCGTGGTGCGGCCCGACAAGGCGCCGCCGCTGCTGATGACGAAAGCGCAGCGGCTCGAGGCGCTCGAGCAGGCGGGCATCGCCGCCGTCGCCGTCGTGCGCTTCACGCACGAGCTCTCGCAGTGGGATCCGGAGATGTTCGTGCGCACCGTCCTCGTCGAGTGGCTGCGGGTCTCTGAAGTCTGGGTCGGCGCGAATTTCCTCTTCGGCCACGATCGGGCTGGTAATTTCTCGACGCTGCGGTCGCTCGGCCAGCGCTACGGATTCCGCGCAGACAAGATCGATCCGGTGAGGTACAAAGAATTCGTCGTCAGCAGCACGCGCGTGCGGCGTCTCGTCGCCGAGGGACGGATGGACGAAGCGGGCGCGCTGCTCGGTCACCAGTACTACATCGACGGCGAGGTGGTGCACGGCAAGCGCCGCGGTCACGAGCTCGGTTTCCCGACCGCGAACCTCGATACGAAAAACGAGCTGCTGCCGCCCAACGGCGTCTACGCGACGACGACGACGATCGACAGGATTGTGTATCCGAGCATCACCAACGTCGGCGTGCGGCCGACCTTCGGCGATACGACGAAGACGATGATCGAAGCCTACCTGCTGGGATTCGACGACGCGGATCTGTACGGGCGCGCGCTGCGGCTCGGGTTCGTGCAGCGGCTGCGCGACGAGCGCAAGTTCGAGGACGTCGACGCGCTGCGCGCGCAGATCGAAGCGGATTGCCGCCGCGCCGAACGTCTCTTCGCTCAGCTCTCCGTATGAACGATCCGAACGATCCGAACGATCCGAACGCCTGATGCTTCGTCTCTACAACACCCTGACTCGCCGCGAAGAAGAATTCGCACCATCACAGGACAAGCTGGTTCGGATGTATGCCTGCGGGCCGACGGTCTACGCACGCGCGCACATCGGCAACTTCCGGACGTTCGTCTGCGTGGACGTGCTGCGGCGCACGTTGAAATATCTCGGCGGCTACACCGTGCGCGAAGCCGTGAATTACACGGACGTCGACGACAAGACGATTACCGGCGCCCAGCAGGCCGGCGTGCCGCTGCGCGACTATACCGAGGAGTGGATTCGCGCGTTTCGCGCCGACAGCGAGCAGCTTGGCCTCGAACCTCCCGAAGAGACGCCGCGCGCCACCGACGAGGCGAACATGCGCGCGATGGGCGAGCTCATCGCCGCGCTCAATCGCAACGGGCACACCTACGTGCGCGGCGGCTCGACGTACTTCAAGATCTCGACGCTGCCGGACTACGGCAAGCTCGCGCGGCTCGATCATGAAGGGATGAAGTCCGGCGTCAGCGTCGACGTCGACGAGTACACGAAAGGTGATGTGCGCGACTTCGTGCTGTGGAAGGCGAGCAAGGCGGACGAGCCGACGTGGGACGTCGGTGCCGGCCCGGGGCGTCCCGGCTGGCACCTGGAATGCTCGGCGATGGCGCTGCGGCTGCTCGGCGAGCCGCCGATCGACCTCCACGCCGGCGGCATCGACCTGATCTTCCCGCATCACGAAAACGAGATCGCGCAGAGCGAGGGGGCGACCCGGCACCCCTTCTCGCGGTTCTGGATGCACGTCGAGCATCTGTTTGTCGAGAACGAGAAGATGTCGAAGTCGCTCGGCAACATGTACACCGTGCCGGACATCACTGCACGCGGGCATCGCGCGTCGGCGCTTCGCTATCTGCTGCTCTCGACGCACTACCGCAAGCAGATGAACTTCACCTGGGCGGGGATGGAGCAGGCCGAAGAGTCGCTGCGCCGCATCGTCGATTTCCTCGCGCGGCTCGACATGGTCACGTCGGACGAGAGCTCGGCCAGCACGAGCGCCGCGATCGAGCAGGCACGAACCGCGTTCCGCGACGCGATGTTCAGCGACCTGAATACCGCCGCCGCGCTCGCCGTGATTTTCGACCTCGTTCGCGATCTCAACGCGGCGATCGATGCCAGGACGATCGGCCGGCCGGATGTGGGTGCGGCCCGCCGCGCCATCGACGAGTTCGATTGCGTGCTCGGCGTGATCGCGCTGCGCCGCGCCGAAGACGCACAGCCACCCGTGCCCGTCGAGGAAATCGAGCGGCTGATCGGGGAGCGCAAGGCGGCGCGGCAGCGGCGGGATTTCGCCGCGGCCGACGGCATACGGCATGCACTGGCCGAGCGCGGCATCCTGCTCGAGGACAATCCCGGAGGCACACGCTGGAAACGAAAGTAGTTCCGGATATTCGCACCGCGCTGCCCGGGCCGAAGGCGCGCGAGGTGATCGCGCGCGACCGGGCGCGCGTCTCGACGTCCTACACGCGCGACTATCCGTTCGTCATCGCGAAGGGGCGCGGCGCGGTCGTCGAGGATGTCGATGGCAACGTGTTCCTCGACTGCACCGCGGGCATCGCGGTCGCGTCCACCGGCCATTCGCATCCGGAGGTCGTCAAGGCGATCACCGAGCAGGCGCGGAAGTTCCTCCACATGTCGGGCACCGACTTCTATTACGAGCTGCAGGCGCGGCTTGGCGAGGAGGTCGCCGACATCGTCCCGATGGCGGGCCCGCATCGATCGTTTTTCAGCAACTCGGGCACCGAAGCGAACGAGGCGGCGCTGAAGCTCGCGAAGTTCGTGACCGGGCGCCACAACGTGATCGCCTTCTTCGGGGCGTTTCACGGGCGGTCGATGGGGTCGCTGTCGCTGACGGCGAGCAAGGTGCGGCAGCGTCAGGGCTTCGGGCCGCTCGTCCCGGGCGTGTATCACGCGCCGTACCCGGACACCTATAGATCGGGGCTCTCGCCTGAGGCGACCGTCGATCGCTGCATCGACTTCATCGAAGGACAGCTCTTCGTCCATCTCGTCTCGCCCGACGAAGTCGCCGCCATCGTCGTCGAGCCGATTCAGGGCGAAGGCGGCTACATCGTGCCGCCGGACAGTTTCCTCGAGCGGCTGCGCGCGATGGCGACGCAGCACGGCATCCAGCTGATCGTCGACGAAGTGCAGTCGGGGATGGGGCGCACGGGAAAGATGTTCGCCATCGAGCACGCGCGCGTGGCGCCGGACATCATCACGATGGCGAAGGGCATCGCCTCAGGGCTGCCGCTCGGCGTGACGACGGCGCCGTCGATCCTGATGGGGGCGTGGCCGCCGGGATCGCACGCGAGCACCTTCGGAGGGAATCCGGTGTCGTGCGCCGCGGCGCTTGCAACCATCACGCTGCTGCGTGAAAGCCTCGTGAAGAATGCCGACGCTGTCGGCGCGCACCTGATCGATGGTGCCCGGGCGCTGATGGACAAGCATCCGCTCATCGGCGACGTGCGCGGGCGCGGGCTGATGGTCGGCGTCGAGTTCGTGCGCGATCGCAAGACGAAGGAGCGGGCGACGACCGAGCGCGACGCAGTGGTGCAGGCGTGCTTCCAGCGAGGGTTGCTGGTGCTCGGCGCCGGCCGCAACGCCATCCGCCTGTCACCGCCGCTTGTGCTGACGAAGCAGGAAGCCGATATCGCGCTGCGCATCCTCGACGAAGCGCTCACATCGATTGTGCGGTAGGGGCCGGTTTCAGCCGGCCCGCCTCTTGCCTGTCCGCGGTCATGGACAAACGACAGGCGCTCGGAATTTCAGGGGAAAACCTCGCGTGCGCGGAGCTGGGGCGCCGCGGGTACGCAATTCTTGAACGCCGCTATCGCACCCGATTCGGCGAAATCGACATCATCGCCCGCGACGGTCAGACGATCGTGTTCGTCGAGGTGAAGGCGCGGCTCACCGGCGACTTCGGCGGCGCCGCGGCCGCGGTGACCGGATGGAAGCAGCGCCGCATCGCCGAGATGGCCGTTGACTACCTGTCACGCCATCGGCTGCACGAATGTCCGTGCCGCTTCGACGTGGTGGCGATCGATTTCGATCAGGCTGAACCGCGCGTGACGGTGTACTCTAATGCGTTCGATGCGCCCCTCTAACGCCTAGTGTCAGAGCTTCGTAAAGATCCCGTCACCGGCCGCTGGGTCATCATCTCCACGGATCGCCGCAAGCGTGCGAACGACTTCCGGCTCGAGACGGTGCAGATAGCGCCCGACCCGTCGTGTCCCTTCTGCGAAGGGCACGAGACGATGACGCCGCCGGAGCTGCTGGCCGTGCGCCACAACGGCAGCCGGCCAAATGAGCCCGGCTGGAACGTGCGCGTCGTGCCGAACCAGTTTCCGGTGCTGCGCGTGGAAGGGACGCTCGACCGCCGGGGCGAGGGGATCTTCGACAAGATGAACGGGGTCGGCGCGCACGAGGTGATCATCGAGTCGCCGAAACATCTCGACATGCTCGCCGACATGTCGGACGTGGCGATCGAGCAGCTGCTGTGGGCCGCGCGCGAGCGGATGCTCGATCTGCGCCAGGACCGCCGCTTCCGCTACATCATCGTCTTCAAGAATCACGGCGCGGCGGCGGGCTCGTCGCTCGATCACTCGCATTCGCAGTTGATCGCGCTGCCGATCGTGCCGCGCGAGGTGCGCGATGAAGTCGACGGTGCGAAGGCGCATTACGACGCGAAGGAGCGCTGCGTCTTCTGCGACATCCTGCGCCAGGAAACGCGCGACGGCCACCGCCTGATCGCCGAGAACGCGGACGTCGTTGCGGTTGCTCCCTACGCGCCGCGCTTTCCCTTCGAGACGTGGCTGCTGCCGCGGCGGCACGAGGCGCACTTCGAGAACTCGCCGCGTCACGAGTACGGATCGCTCGCGCGGCTGCTCGGCGACATCCTGCGGCGCATCAACCGCGCGCTCGGCGCGCCGCCCTACAACCTGCTGATTCACACCGCGCCGATCGTCGAATCGGCGGCGGACTTCTATCACTGGCACGTGGAGATCATCCCGAAGCTGACGAAGGTGGCGGGATTCGAGTGGGCGACGGGCTTCTATCTCAATCCGACCTCGCCGGAGGAGGCGGCGCAGGTTCTCCGCGATGCGCGCGCGTAGCGTCGTCGATGCGGCGCTCGAACGACCTGCCGCAGGCGAGACAGAAATGAAATGCGCGCGTCACCATCGCCCCCGTGCGGACGGTATTAGGTGACGTACACCACGGGCAAGCCGGGGGATGGAGCTTGTCGTCAACGACCATTGCAGTCGACTCGGGGGAGTCAGTGTTTAGCCTACACCAATAGGTACTCCCGAAAGCTCAACTGTGCCGTCAAAATCTGTAGCCGAGCGCCAGCGACAGCGAGCTGTCCGTCTGCTTTCGTCCGGGCGACGGACGACGGTCGTAGTCCATGTCCTGCTCCAGCGTCGTCACGAAACCCGCGACAAGGCTGAGCCGGATCCCGTTCTGCAGCCGCAGAAACTTTTTATCGCCCCGTGAAATCTGGAAGTAGCCGTCGTGCGAGTGAAACAGCTCGACGCGGCTCGGCACCAGCGCAATGGTCAGCGCGCCGTTCTCGAACGCCGCCTCGTAGCTGTCGTCGGCGATCGAGATGAAGTTCTCGTTGACCCAGCCGACGCCGCCGCTTCCCGAGAGCTTGACGCGATCGTTCTGAATCAGCTGCAGGCCGAGACCGGCGCCGAGCGCGCTGCGCAGATCGATGTCGCGGAAGCGATCGTTGGTGACGACGGCGTTGGCGGTGGCGAAGAGCCGGCTCGTCAGGAAGCGATCGTACTTGCCCGTGGCCGACCAGTTGCGCGCGCTCTCGACGCCGCGATCTTTCGCGCGGGTCGCCGCCGCGGTGAATGCATATCGATTCGACCCATGCCTGGCGGTGGCGTCGGCGGACAGACGCACGTTGCTGACCTCGGTGTTGCCCGCGGTCTGCACGAACCCGGCACCGGCGCCGCCTGACGTCTCCCACGCGGCGGTCTTCGCGGCGATGGCGACGATGTCGGTGAGAGCGATGGGGCCGCCGGTTCTGAGCGTGACGCGGCCGGAGGCGTCGGCGGCATTGAGCGAGGTGAGCACCGGCGGATTGGTGCCGACGGTCACGTACATGTCGTTGTCGAGCGAGAGCGACGCCACTTCGACCCAGGGAATCTTCAGCTCCACGCCGTGGGTTTTGAAGGTGAGCACGTTGCCCGCGAGCGAGATGGTGTCGCCGGTGAGGCGGTCGCCGTTTTGAAGACGGAGCTCGTCGGCCATGGCCGGCGAGGCCAGGCACATGGCGGCGATCAAGAGGGGAGTCAGTCGAGTCATTCGGGCCTCGGGTGCAAACCGAGCCTTCTTGCTTGGGCAAAGATCGGTATGGTACGCTGAGATTTCGCCGAGCGAGCGGGAATAACTCAGTGGTAGAGTGCGACCTTGCCAAGGTCGAAGTCGCGGGTTCGAATCCCGTTTCCCGCTCCAACCTCCGCTCCGGCGCCAGGCGGAGGTTGTCCGCCGAAGCGCTTCGCGCGAAGGCGGACCGGTCGCCTCGGCGAGCTACGGTTGGCAAGCCACGTCATAGAATCCTGACAGCACACACCTAAGTCGGCGCCGTCGCCAAGTGGTAAGGCAGAGGTCTGCAAAACCTCGATCCCCGGTTCAAATCCGGGCGGCGC
>QHWQ01000090.1 GCA_003222635.1 Acidobacteriota bacterium
GTGGGTGGCGATGCGCACGAACAAGGAGCTGATGCTCTATCGCGCCGCGGACGTCGTCGCCGGGCACTTCGACACGTTCTGGCAGTTCGATCTGTCGCCGCTCGACGAGGCGCAGGGCGAGGGCGTCGCCATCTCGAACGAAGGCGATGTCTATCTGGCGAGTGAAGGCGGCGGCAAGGGGCTGCCGGGCACCTTCGCGCACCTCAAATGCAGGCTGCCCCAATAACTACCAACTACCAACCACCAACTACCAACTCAGACTGCGGTCGGGCCGATACCACGGCAGATGCCCCGCCGCGGTGTTCGACATCGCGCGCGTCGGGTTGAAGACGAGACGCAAGCTCGCGCGCCAGACGCGGTTCGTCGTGTGGCGCTCGGCCCACGCGACGAGAAACTTGTCGAGCACGTCCTCGGCGATGACGAGGCCAAACGCACCGGTCGGCGTCACGACGTAGTCCACCCAGCCGGTTGTCTCCGGCCGCAGGCCCACGTTGCCGATCGACGCTTCGCTGATCGGTCCGACTTCGAACTGAAAGCTGTAGATCGCCGCAAACGCCGCGGCGCGTCCGCGGCTCGCCCAGTAGCGATTGTCGAACTCGATCGTGATCGGCGCCGTCGGATCGTGCTCGAGCCAGAGATAGCCGGCGGCGGCGCCGTGAATGGGATGGCCGATGTAGTTCACCGGCCACGAGTCGGTGTCCTCCCAATGCTTGGGCAGGTGCAGCGAGCCTCGATAATCGTCCCAGAAGTTGCCGCGCAGCTCGCGCCGCGTGCCGGGCTGCAGCGCGAGGCGGATGCCGTGCTCGATGCCGAGCAGCGCGAGAGAGTCGAAGAAGACGCCGGTCTTGTCGACGGACGCGCGCGCGGGATCCGGGATCCGGGATCCGTTTGCGCTTCCGAGGCAACGGCGCATGTGGCAATCAGCGCAAGGACGGAAATTTCTCGTGCTAGCATCGCGGCGGGCCCATGACTCGCGCCGCTCACACCACCAATCGCCGCATCGATCACTGGTCATTCAAGCAAACAGTTCTGATCGCGCTGTTCATCGTCATCGCGATCGGCGCCGGTCCGGGTCAGACAGGCCGCGCGGCTGTACGACCGGGTGTTCTTCGGTTACATGCGATTCGCCGGCGGCATGCTGGCGATGATCGCCGTGCCCGTTCTGTTCGAACTGTTCTCGCGCACGGTGGTGGGCAGATGGCCGCTGTGGCTGCAGGTCGTGTGCCTCGCCGCGTGGGGCGTGCTGCTGGCCGGCGCGCTCGCGCTCATCGGGACCAAACAGATGCGGAACCGCCTGCTCGAACGTGTGGCGAGGTTCAATATCGGACTTCCCGCCGCCTATTCGTTTTCCGTGCTGATGCTCGCGTCGTTGTTCTTCTCGTCCGTGACGTTCATCCTGGTCAACGAACGCGGGTTGACGCTCGACCCCGGTTCGTCGAAAGAGGTGACGCTTGGCTCGCTCAGCGACTTCTTCTTCTGGCACTTCTTCGATGCGATCCCGCTGTTCAAGGTGCCGGCGACGCTCAAATGGGACGTTCCGCTCACCTACACGAGCGGGGCGGTCGGGATGATCGTCCTGCTGTTCAAGGTGGTGGTGATTACGCCGGTGATTGGCGCGTTCACGTGGTACGCGAAGAGGGAACGGTCAGGAGAGAAAATGCCGGAGGTGGGAATCCAACCCGCACGGGGGGTGACCCCCACCGAATTTTGAGTCGAGGCACGCTAGGCGACACATCCTATCCCCATCGCACCCGTACTTATCGTGATCGCGGCGGCCCGTTCATCGTTGTGTCAGCGACCGAGCGTCAAGGTGACGTTGGTAATCGTGTCAGCGCACGGATTGAACGACACGGAGTCAACTCGAAACGTCATGCTTGGCACGACCACGTTGCTTGTGGAGTCGAACGCGGCTGCGCACCGAATGGGTGGCTGATTGGACGGCGCGTCAAGCGTGATGTGCGCGGGCAGCTGCGCTTGGACGATTGGGGCGCTCAGGGTGCCGTCAAGGGATCCCCGCCAGTCGCCGGAGAGCGTCATCGATGCGGTGAGGTGGAGCTGGTCTTGCCCGATCGTCGCGGTCACGGTGTGGGAATAGGGCTGTCCGTCGAACGTAAACGACAGCGTCCCTGTCCACGTGCCCGCTAACTGCACTGGCGTGACTGGCGCTGGGCTCGTTGGTGTCGGCGTGGCACCCGAGCTGCAGCCGACGATCGCAAGCGAGAAAACAATCGGCGCGCATCGCATGTCCTGGACCTCGACATGGTAACGCTGGCGCGCCGTTGGCCGAATAGAGGTTCAGATTTGGTGGTTAAGACTCGCGCGCAAGCGCACGAACGTTCAAAACTTGGTGCCGGAGGTGGGAATCGAACCCACACGGGGGGTGACCCCCACGGGATTTTGAGTCCCGCGCGTCTGCCAGTTTCACCACTCCGGCATGCGGAAGAACGCTGGTTCTAGTGTATCAATCGGAACGCCTGGACCAGCGCCATCGTCGCGTAGCCGCAGAGCACCGCCGTCAGCGCCGCATCGGCCAGTCGCGCCAGCATCACCCTCGATTGCATCGCGCGCTGGCGGGCGGCGTGGCGCCGCGTGAGCGTCGAATGACACCGCATCCTGACGCGCGCGTCGCGTTCGGCGCGCGGAGCGGCCGACGGCAGACGCGTCAGCGAAAGGAGAAGCGCGTCGGGTTCGTCGTCGTGTGTCATGCGCGCACCTTGATTGCTGCGATCCGTGAAACGGTCGACGCCGGCGTGGCTTCGAGACGCTCGGCCAGCAGACCGCGCGCCCGCTTCAGCCGCTGCCGGAGCGTCTCGGGACTGACGCCGCAGACCACCGCCGCTTCAGACGGCCGCAGCCCCTCGACGCCAACAAGCAGGAGAACCTCGCGACACGCAACCGGCAGACTGGCGAGCGCCGCCTCGAGACGACGTTCGAGCTCGCTGCCCGCCGTCTGTTCGAACGGCGACTCACGCGTGCAGGCCGGCCACAACCCGATGCCGTCGCCCCATCCGGTTTCTTCGAACGCGCGAGATCGGCAGTAGCTCAGATGCAGGTTGCGCGCGACCCTGAACAGCCACGGGCCGAGGCGCGTATCCGCATCGAGCCGCTCCGCGTGCGTGACGAATCGCAGCCACGTCTCCTCGAGCAGGTCCTCCGCGACGTCGCGGCTCCTCGACAGACGCGCGAGGAAGCCGAACAGCCGCGCGTTGAACAAGGCGTGCACCTCGTCAAACGCGTCCCGATCCCCGTCGCGTACGCGGCGCACGAGCGCCAGCTCGGACTCGCGGTCCACGATGTAGAAACGCGCGCCGCCCCGCGGCGTGACATCCGTCACGGAACGACGCCTCCCGCGTTTCTACCGTGAGCAGGATGGGAGGTGACCGTGCGCGTGTTTACACAGGCCAGCCTCGCGGGGCTGCTGGCGATGCTGGTCAGCGTGACCCCCATGGTGATGGGACATCTGCCTTGGCCTCGTCAATGCCCTGGTGTACGTCGGGCGGGTCGGCCCGAGCGACCCATCGCCGTTGGCGATCGTCGCACAGGGCGTGGCCGAAGCGCTGGTGATGCCGTTTGTCGCATTCGCCTGCCTGACGATCGGCTGGCTCGCCGTCGCCATCGGCATGCGCAAGCACGTCTAGCGCTCACTTCTTGGATGCCAGCTCGATGGCGCGGAGAATCCGCTTCGTCATCACCGTGATCTGAATGACGATCATCATGCCGACCGCCGTGGTCCAGAGGACGATGACGATCATCACGGCGAACACGTTGACGCTGCCGGTCCGCGCGGCGTAGGCGCCGTTCAGGAGCGCCCCCATCACGAACGCCACCGTGACAATGAAGCCGATGATCACGCGCTTCCTGTGGCGATCGACGGCGTCGAGCGATCGGCGAAGGACTTCCTCGTAAAGGTTCGGTTCTAGGTGCGGGAGGCGGCAGCGAACGCGGCGCCGCCGATGAGCGCGATGTTCTTCCCGAAGTTGATCATCTCGTTCATGCGCTGACCCTGATCCGTCACGTTCCAGTAGTCGTGCATCATCGGCGTCACGCCCGTGAGGAACGTCGTGATCAGTCCGGCGCCCGCCTTCTGCCTGCCAGCCAGCAGGCTCAAGCCGCCGAGCACCAGCAGCGCGCCGGTGCCGAGCACCGCCGCTTCCGGATACGGAACGCCCTTCGATCGCGCGTAGCCGATCATCATGTCGCGATCGGTGAAGTGATGAATGCCGCTGTACAGGAAGTAGCCGCCGAAGACCGCGCGGCCGGCCAGCTGCGCCGCACGCTCGAGGCTCGAGATGGCCGGCTCGGAGCGGCCCTGCTCGGGTGAAGCGAGCCGAACCTCGTGCTCGCGGCCGGTCAATTGCGGATGACGCTGCGCCCGCGTCCGAAACCTCAAAGCCATAGTTGTCCTCCTCCTATCGCAACGTATACAGATAAGCGGCGATGTCGCGGCCATCCGATTCGGTCACGCCGGTCTCGGGCATCGCGGTCTGCGGATCGACGCTGTGAGGCTGGCGAATCCACTTGATCATGTTCTCCGGCGTGTTGTCGATGCGCCCCGCGAGGTACGAGCGAAGACCCATCTGCATCAGCGGCGGCCCGACTGTCGCCGTCGCCGTGAGCACGCCCGGGATGTTGTGGCAGGTGTCGCACCCGTACTTCACAATCGCCTGGCGCCCTTTGTCCGGATCGCCGCCCGTCAGCTGACTGGCTTCGCGATACGCGCTCCGATCGCACGACGTCAGCGCGAGCGCCGCAATCAACAGAAGAAACGGCGTTTGCATTTTTAATCTTGCATCTTGCATTGACTTACGCTCGGCCTCACCAAGCCACGCGGCAAACAGCGCGAGCCCGAACAGCGTCATCACGATGCCTGCGGGGATCCACATCAGCAGCCCCGCGCGCTGCTGATCGACGAGCGCATCGACGCCGTGCGCAGCCGCGGGCGCCGCGTAGATCGGATAGAGCGGCGTGCGCGCGAAGGTCACCATCGCGCCTAAGATTCCCGTGTGCACGACGGTGAGAAACACGTAGAAGACGGCAACGCCGTAGCCGGCGCGGCCGTAGCGGCCGTACAACATGCCCCACCAGAAGAGCGCCGCGGTTCCGACAAACATCGCGTGCTGCAGCGTGTGAATTGCCTCGTTGCCGACCGCCGCGTCGTAGAGCGCCGGCATGTGCCACACCCAGATCGCCAGGCCATGCAGCGCCCACGCGACGAGCGGCGCCGTGAGCACGCGCCACGCGCCGGACATCGGGCGCGCCTGCAGCGCATGCGCCGCACGCGTGCGCAGCGTGTCGGGCATCCCCGCGAGGCAGCGTTGCAGCGGCCGTCCGGCAATCACCAGCGGCGCGCCGACCAGCATCATCAGCTCGTGTTGAATCATGTGGACCGAGAAGTACTGAAGCGAGAGGCTGTCGATCGGCGGCAGGATCGACAGCACCAGCGCGGACCAGCCGACCGCGAATGCGTATGGCTCCCATCGCGCCAGGCGGGCGGCGTCTGAGGCGGGTGGGGCGGGTAAGGCGCGTGGGGCTGGTGGGCGCGCGCGGCGGGCGAGCTTGACCGCGCCCAGTACATACAGTGTCCCCACCATCAAGAGGCCGCCGAGTACCGCGAGATCCCACGGCGACAGCGCCTGCGGCGTGTTGATCGAGTGCGCCTCGTCGCCGTGCGCGTGCAACAGCACAGGCGTCGCAAGAAGCAACAATGCGACCCCACCCGCCCTACCCGCCCTACTCGCCCCACCCGCCCTAGTCATTCGCATGGGCTCAAGATCAGCGTCGCATACGCCTGCAGCACGATCAGCAGCGCGGTGATCAATGAAAAGCCGACCGCGACGATCGCGATGAAGTAGCTGCGATCGATGATGCGCTGGCCCTGCTCGTTGGCGCCGAGCAGCTGCGCGCGGCACGTCCATCCCACCCACGCGCCCGTGAGCGCGAACATCAGCGACAGCACGGCAATCGACGTGAGTACGAACGTGTGGCCGGTTGCGCACGCCCACTTCGTCAGCGCGTAGCCGGCGAACATGTTCGCCGAGACCGCCGTCGGACCGGCGAGCACGGCGAACACAAGGCGCGCGAGCCCCGTCTGCTCCCAATAGCCGTGCGGCGGATGCGTTGCTACAGCCATCGCGGCATGAGATAGATGGTCACGTAGATAGGTACCCACCACGCGACGATGAAATACCAGTAGAGCGAGTTCTCGCTGTAGTCGACGAACCGCGTCTTCGTGTTCGGACCAGTCAGCGCCAGCGTCAGCAGCACCATGCTGTCGACGACGTCGGTCGCCACGTGAATGGTGTGCATGCTGAGCAGCGTCCAGACGATCGATCCATACGCGTTGTCGTCCCACCGGCAGTTGAGCGCGAAGTATTCGAACGCGCGGATCACGACGGCCGCAACGCCGAACAGCACCAGAATCGTGAGCCACAACCGCACACCCGCGAGGTCGAACTTCTCTGCTTTCGTCTTGGCGATGTAGGCGGGCAGCAGGCTGAGGAGGACCGTCGCCAGATTCAGCGTCCCGTAGAACAGACCCGGATTGGGCAGGCTCGGCGGCCAGTCGGTCACCTGCAGCCGCAGGTAGAAGTAGACGACGAGGGCGATGACGAATATGGACCCCTCGATGACCATGAAGCCGGCCGTGCCCCACCAGATCAGCCCCTGATGTCCGAACACCGTGCGCGGCAGCACGCTCACGTCGAGCACGCGCCGGGTGTCCGGCGGCCGCATCGTGGCGGCGTCAGGCGGCGTCATGCAGCCTCCTGTCCTCGTCCTGCTCTTCGATTGCGCGCTCCCGATCGCGCTTCTTCGGCCAGAACCAGCCGATGAGCGTGACGGCGAGCGGCAGAATCGAGACCGGCAGCGCCCACGGCGTGAAGATGGAGCCGATGAAGAACCCGGAGGTGACCACCGCGCAGAGAAACGGCCAGATGGACGGCTCTGGATATTCCGCCACGTTGATCGGCTCGGCATCCATGACGTCGCTGATGAGGACTTCGCGCACGTCGCTGCGGATGCCGGTGACGATCGGTGCGTCGGCGCTGCGATCCCAGAGCGCGCATCGCCCTTCGACGACCGGAATATGGAGGAAGTTGTAGACCGGCGGCGGCGAGCTCATGCTCCATTCGAGCGTCTCGGCGCCCCACGGGTTGTCGCTCCCTGCGAGTCCCCACCGGTAGCTGCGCACGACGTTGTAGACGAACAGGGCGCCGCCGACCACCAGGAGCAGCGCGCCGAGGCTCGACACCAGATTCAGCGTGTTCCACCCCATGTTGTCCGGATACGTGTAGACGCGGCGCGGCATCCCCTCGAGGCCGAGGATGTGCATCGGGAAGAACGTGATGTTGAAGCCGATGAACAGCAGCCAGAAGTTCACCTTGCCAAGGCGGTCGTCCATCAATCGCCCGGTCATCTTCGGGAACCAGAAGTAGATGCCGCCGATCAGCGGAAACACCGCGCCGCCGAGCAGCACGTAGTGGAAATGCGCGACGACGTAATACGAGTCGTGCACCTGCAGGTCGAACGGCACCGACGCGAGCGTCACGCCAGACAGGCCCCCAAGGACGAAGATGGCGAAAAATCCCAGGACGAACACCAGCGGCGTGTGGAACCGCGGACGTCCGCGCCAGAGCGACGCAATCCAGCAGAAGATCTGAATGCCCGTCGGAATGGCGATGACGATGCTGGCCGCGGTGAAGTACTCGAGGCCGAGCGCGGGCAGCCCGGTCGCGAACATGTGATGCACCCACAGGCCGAAGCCGATGAAGCCGGTCGCGACCAGCGACATCACCATCGCGGAGTAGCCGAAAATCGGCCGCCACGTGAACGCGGAGATGATCGACGACACGATCCCGAGCGCGGGCACGAAGATGATGTAGACCTCCGGATGGCCGAAGAACCAGAAGAGGTGCTGCCAGAGCAGCGAATCTCCTCCTTCGGCCGGGTTGTAGAAGTGCGTGCCCACGAGGCGATCGAGCAGCAGGAACGAGCTGCACGTGACGATCGACGGCATCGCGAAAATCACCATCAGCGCGGTCACGAGCATCGACCAGACGAACAGCGGCATCCGGTTGAGTGACATGCCGGGCGCGCGCGCCTTGAAAATGGTCGCCACCAGTTCGACGGACACCGCCAGTGCGGCCACCTCGGTGAAGGTGATGAGCTGTGCCCAGAAGTCCGCGCGTTTGCCGGGCGTGTAGTCGGGTCCGGCCAGCGGCACGTAGCTGAACCATCCCACGTCGGGCGCCGTGTTCAGCAGCATCGTCACAACGAGCATTACGCCGCCGAACAGATACACGTAGTAGCTGAAGGCGTTGAGCCGCGGGAACGCGATGTTGCGTGTCCCGACCATCAGCGGCACCAGGTAGACGCCGAGCGCCTCCATCACCGGCACCGCAAACAGAAACATCATCATCGTCCCGTGGACGGTGAAGATCTGGTTGTAGAGATCGGGACCGATGAAATGGTTGTTCGGCACCGCGAGCTGCAGGCGCATGAGGCCGGCGAGGATCCCGGCGAAGGTGAAGAAGCAGAACGCCGTGACGATGTAGCGCTTCCCCATCGTCTTGTGATCCGCGACGCTGCACCAGCCGATGATGCCGCGCGGGACGTACCACGTCCGCTCGAGTTGAGTGCGCAGCCGCTCTTCATCCGCCGCGCTGATCGTCATCCGCCGTTCGACGGGGTGGACGAATTCGCTCATCGCAGGCTCCGCACGTAGGCGAGCACGGCCTGGAGGTCATCGGGGGTGAGCGCGTTGGGCGGCATGCGGTTCCCCGGCTTGATCGACTGTGAGTTTGCGATCCAGCCCGCGAGGTGACCGCGCGCGTTCGGCAGCGTCCCGGCCGCGATCGTCAGGCGGCTGGCGACATGCGTGAGCTCGGGGCCCAGATGCGAGCCGGCGTCCGTGCCGCGAATCGCGTGGCACGTCACGCAGGTCGACTGCATGAAGACGTCTTTGCCGCGTCGCTCCTCGTCGGTCGCGGGCTCCGCGGCGGGCTCGCGCTGATGCCGAATCCAGGCTTGAAACGTGTTCATCGGCTCGGCGACGACTTCGAGCGCCATGTGCGCGTGCTGATGCCCGCAGAACTCCGCGCACTGGCCGCGATAGACGCCGGGTTCGTCCGCCTGGATCCACGTGTTGGTCACGATGCCCGGAATCAGATCGCGCTTGCCCATCAGGTTCGGCACCCAGAAGCTGTGAATGACGTCCGTCGACATCGCCTTGATGACGACCGGGAGGCCGACGGGAATGTGCAGCTCGTTCGGGCTGGTGAAGACATCCGACGGCGTGACGTCGTGGTACTGGAAGTCCCACCACCACTGATGCCCGACGACATCGACGGTCACGGCGCCGGCCCCGCTCGGCGAGTAGATGCCGCGGCCAGAGACGACACTCGACGCCGCGATGCCGACGAGGATCACGACCGTCAGCGCCACGGCGATCGACACGTTCCGCGTCAAGCGCCTGGTCGTCTCGGGTTGATCGTCGATCTCGCGTCTCCTTCGGCCGAGGGCGATGAGCAACGCGACCATCACGACGAGGTAGACGGCGATCGACATCAACAGCAGCCACCAGCCGTGCGTGGCGATGCTGCGGGCAATCGGCCCGTGTGGATCGAACACGGATTGATCTCCGCCGAATCGGAAGATCATGGCGTGTGCGTCTGCACCGGCGTCTGCGCGCGGCGCGCGTTTTCGGGCGTGCTGTAGCGCATGTGGTCGCTGCGGCTTGGCAGCACGTCAATCGATTCCTGGCCGATCATCGACTGGACGTACGCCACCAGCTCCCACACCTGCTGATCGGGAATCTTGTTGCGCCACGCGGGCATCCCGTTCGGCCGGCCTTCGACGATCGACTCGAAGATGTTCGCGGGCTCGCTGCCGTAGATCCACTTGTCGTCCATCAGCGCGGGGCCCATGCCGCCGCCGCCGTGCGCGTGGCATCCGCTGCAGTTGTACTGATCGAACAGGCGCTTGCCTTCCGCGGTGCCGTAGGCGTTCTTCTGGAATGGACTCTGATTCTGCGTCCGCGCGGACGCGACGGCCAGCTCCTGGAACGGCCGCACCTCTCGCTGACACCCCGCCGCGAACAGACTCAACTCACTCATCAACGCGAGGCACGTGGTAGTCCGCCAGAATCCGGTCAATCTCTCCCCTCCGTCGATCGATGAAGTGCTCGAGGCGATCGTGGCGCGCGGTGTCGCGGCGCCGCGTCGCCATCGCAATGCTGAAGGTCTGCGGCAGGAAGCGCCCATCGACCTGCGGCTGCACGGGCACGACATCGAGCGCCACCGGCTGGCGCGCCGCGAAGTAGCCGGCCATCGGTCCCCACGCGGCGGCGACGTCCACCTCGCCGCGGGCGACCGCCGCGATGATGGCTGACGGCGGGCTGTTCGTCCGGTAGTCGCCGTACACGCTGTAGCCGACGATGTTGTCGACGATGCCGCGGCGGCTCAGCGCATGCGCCGGCGGCGTATTCGCCCCATCGTCACCCACGAGCTCGACGCCGACGCGCAGGCGGCGCAGGCGCGGATCGTCGAACGACTGGATGCGCAGATGGCGCGAGCGGCGCGTGACGAACACGTAGGTAGAGCGGTAGTACGGCCTGGTCGTCCACGCCGCATCGCTGCCGGACGGCAGCCCCATCACCACGTCGCATTGCTGCGCGCTCAGCGTGTTGCGAAGAAAACCGCGGCGCTGCGCGAACCATGTGTACTCGACGCGCGTTCCCAGATCGCGCGCCAGCAGCGCCGCGAGCTTGTTCTCGAAGCCCTCACCCTTCGAGTTTGTGAATGGAAGATTGTTCGGGTCGGCACAAACGCGGAGCGGCTCAGGCGAGCTCGCGTCGAGAGCACGAAGTTCGATAACCACGAAGGACACGAAGATCACGAAGAAAAACAAATTGATTCTTCGCGTTCTTCGCGTTCTTCGTGGTTCAAATTCTTCGTGTCCTCGACGTCTCATGGCAACCCGAAGATGTAGAGCATCCCGCCCGACGTCGTCGCCTGCGGCAGATCGGGCATCGCGTTGACGAAGCCGAGCGCGGCGGTCGCGTCGCGCGGATCGAGTCCGCCCGCGACGATGGCGCCCGACCATCCGCCGACGCCGGCGAGAATCGCGACGTACTGCTTGCCGTCAGGCCCTTTGTAGGTGACCGGCTGGCCGACGATGCCGGAGCCGACTTTCGATTTCCAGAGCTCCTCGCCCGTTTTCGCGTTGACCGCCTTGAACCAGCCGTCCATCGTTCCGTAAAACGCGACGTCGCTCACGGTCACCGCCACACCGCTCCAGACGGGGAAGTTCTCCTTGATCGACCACACCTTCTTGCGCGCGACCGGATCCCACGCGATGAACTCGCCGCGATTGCCGCCCGGGCCCGCATACATGCGCACGTTCGCGCCGACAAACGGCGTCCCGGCGATGTAGTTCGCCTCGACGCCTTCGTAATCCATGCACAGGTTGTTCGACGGGATGTAGTAGAGGCCCGTGTGCGTCGAATACGCGGTCGGCTGCCAGTCCTTGCCGCCGGGCGACGCCGGGCAGACGTTGCGCATCACCTTGCCGAGCGCCGGCTCGAGCTCCTCGTTCTCGATCGGCCGGCCGCTCTTCAGATCGATGCCCTTGGTCGACGTGATCGGCACGAACGGATCTGCCGACAGCACTTCTCCATTGGTCCGATCGATCACGTAGACGTAGCCGTTGCGATCCGCGCGCATCATCACCTTGCGCGTGCGGCCGCCGATCGCAAGGTCCGCGAGCACCGGCTCGTTGACGCCGTCGTAATCCCAGAGGTCGTGCGGCGACATCTGATAGAACCAGACCGCTTCGCCGGTATCGGCGTCGCGCGCGAAGACGCCGGCGGTCCACTTGTTGTCGCCCGGACGCTGCTCGTGATTCCACGGACCAGGGTTCGATGTTCCGTAGTAGACGAGATTCAGCTGCGGGTCGTACGAGATCCAGCCCCACACCGTGCCGCCGCCGTTGCGCCAGGCGTCGGCCGGCCACGTGTGGATGCCGAGATCCCCGCCGCGGTCGGAGGCGTAGAACGGCTTGAAGCGCGGGCCGATGAGGACGTCCTTGTCGGGCCCGGTCGAATAGGCGCGCCACGCGATCGTTCCGGTCCTGCTATCGAGCGCCGTCAGCCAGCCGCGCACGCCCAGCTCGCCGCCGGAATTGCCGACCAGCACCTTGTCCTTCACCACGAGCGGCGCCATCGTGATCGTCTCGCCCTTGTTCACGTCGCCCAGCTTGGTGACCCACTTCTCTTTGCCGCTCGTGGCGTCGAGCGCGATGGTGCGGTTGTCGAGCGTGTTGAGGAAGATCGCGCCGTCCGCGTAGACGACGCCGCGGTTGACGACGTCGCAGCAGGCGACGCCCTGGGCCGCGGACAGCGGCTTCGGCTCGTACTTCCATTTCACCGGCGCGCCGTCCTTCGACAGGTCGAGCGCGTACACGTAGTTCGGCCACGGCGTGACGATGTACATCGTGTTGTGGACGACGATCGGCGCCGCCTCGTGCCCGTGGAGCACGCCCGTCGAGAAGGTGGACTTCACGGCGAGCTGCCTCACGTTCTGCGGAGTGATTTGATCGAGCGGGCTGAACCGCGTGCTCGCATAGTCGCGCGCCGGGCGCACCCAGTCGCCGCTGGTGTCTGGAGCCGGGGTACTACCTGAAGCGGTCGTGAAAACAGTCAGCGTGAATAGAAGAGCCGCGCGTCGCATCGGTGAAAGAAAAAGCAAAAACGCAACTCAGCGTGCATAGCAAAGGCCAAGTTTTGTCGTGCTGCTACACTGGGGATACATGCATCCGGACCTGGCCACAGTCGAGCATCTGGACGAGCTCCACCGTCTGATCGCCGAATCGGAATCGCGGCCCGTGCTCCTCTTCAAGCACAGCTATACGTGCGGCGTGAGCATGGAGGCGCTCGACGAGCTGGTGTTGCACATGAACGAGAGCGCGACGGGAGCTGAGTACGCGATGGTGACTGTGCAGACGCACCGCGCTGTATCGAACGCGGTCGCGCAGAAGCTCGGGGTCCGCCACGAGACGCCGCAGGCGCTGCTCATTAAAGACGGCAAGGTGGTGTGGAGCGCGTCACACTTCCGTGTAACCGCCGCTGCCGTCGAAGATGCGATCAGGACTCAATCCTGATCGTCACGCGATAGTTTCTTCCATCAATTAAGCGGCGCACGTCGCGCGGCAACAGCGCGACCTGCTGACGGCATCGCTCGCGAATCGCGGTCAGCGACGGCCGCGACAGGCGAGCGCCTTTCCTCATCACCTCCGTCAGCAGCGGCTGCGCGTCAGCCGGGGGCGCGGCATCCGTGAGCGTGAGGACGTCCTCCGCTGCGACGCCGTCGCGGATCACGCGCCACACCTGCTTGCATCCCGGATACGTGCGCTTGCCAGGGCTCTTCTTGATCACCGGCACCAACTGCCGATCGCGCTCAATCTCCGCGAGCTTGTAGACGCCTGACAGCGCCGGCGCATCGCTCGACGTGCTGATCGCGGTGCCGACGCCGAAGCCGTCGATCGGCGCACCCGAGGCGACGATCTCCGCGATGCGCAGCTCGTCGAGATCGCCGCTGGCGACAATCGCGGTCTCGCGCAGGCCCCCTTCGTCGAAGATGCGGCGGACTTCGCGGCTCAGCGCCGCCACGTCGCCGCTGTCGAGCCGCACGGCGCGCGGCCGCAGACCCGACGCGGCAATCATCCGTGCGGCAGCGACCGTGTCGTAGGTGTCGATCAGCAGGACCGCGTCTTCCCGATACACGTCCGCATATGCGCGGAATGCATCGGCCTCGCTGGCGGACGCCATGACCCACGAGTGCGCCATCGTCCCCGAGAGCGGGATGCCGAACCGCTTGCCCGCTTCGACAATCGACGTGGCATCGAAGCCCGCCACGTAGGCCGCGCGTGCGGCGCGAATGCCCGCGTCGATGCCGTGCGCGCGGCGCGCGCCGAACTCCATGACGCTGCGCCCCGCCGCCGCTTCGACCACGCGCGAGGCACGGCTGGCGACGGAGGTCGGGAACATCACCTCGGCGATGAGCGCCGTCTCCACGAGCTGCGCCTCGGCCAGCGGCGCGGTCACGCGCAGCAGCGGTTCGTGCGCGAACACCGGCGTGCCTTCCTCGACGGCCGAGACATCGCCCGTGAACCGGAAGGATGGCAGATAGTCGTCGAAGAAACTGCGCGGCAGCCTGGCGAGGGCGGGAACCGTGCGCAGAAAGTCGATGTCTTCCGGCGTGAAGCGCAGCGACTCGAGAAAGTCGAGCGCCTGCTCGAGGCCGGCGGCGACGAGATAGGTGCGCGTCGGCGGCAGCTGACGCACGAAGAGGTCGAACGTCGCGCGGCCCGACACCCCCTTGACGTAGTAGCCGCCAATCATCGTCAGCTCGTAGAGGTCGGTCGAAAGCGCGTTAAGCATGGATGTCCGCGAGCGCGCGCTGCGCCGCGAAGTAGCCGCACATGCCGTGAACACCGACACCAGGCGGCGTGGCCGCCGAACACAGGTACAGACCGCTTACCGGCGTGGAGTACATGCGCCACGTCGGTCGTGTAAAGAATTGCGGCACATCAGCGATACCTGCGCCGATATCGCCGCCGACATAGTTCGCATTGTGGCCTTCGATCCCGGCCGGTGACATGACCGATCGCGCGAGGATGCGATGGCGAAAGCCCGGCGCGAAACGCTCGATTTGCGCCTCGATGCGCGGCAGCATGTCCACGGTCGATCCGCCGGGCACGTGACAGTAGGTCCACACGGTGTGCTTCCCGGCCGGCGCGCGCGAGGGATCGAAGAGCGTCGGCTGCGTGAGCAGCACGAATGGGCGGTCGGGCGCGGTCCCAGACCACGCCTGTTGTTCGGACAGTTCGAGTTCGCGAGACTGCGGCGGTAGGACGCAGGCAGCCGCGCGCCGGCGATTTTCAGGAACGGACGCGGCGACAGGTCGCACAGCACCGCTCGCGCGCGCGGCAATTCGTCGAGCGAGGTGACGCGATGATTCGCGATCACCTCTCCTCCGAGCGCCCGCAGGTGCGCAACCAGCGCATCGGTCAGCTTCTGCGCGCCGCCGCGCGGTATCACCCACCCGACCATGTGCGCCATCACGCCCAGCACGAGACCGAAGCCGGCGGTCAGCGCCTTGTCGAGCGGCACGAGGCCGTGTGCGGCGATGCCGCCAAACAGGGCCCGCGTGCGCTCCTCCGCGAATGCGCTGTTCGCGAACCCCGAGGCGGACCGCAGCGCCCGCATCCCGAACGCCGCCATCGCGAGGGGATGCTGCGGCCACCGAAGCGGGCCGAGCACTGACGATTCGAGGTTCGGCCAGCTTCGCTGGAGGCCGCCGAAGATCCGCGCGTACGATTCATCGTCCCGGCCGAGCAATGCAGCCGTGCGCTCGACCGATCGTTCGACGATCGCCGCACTGCCATCGTCGAATGGATGCGCGACCTCGAGGGGTGGGTGGATGAACTCGAGGCCGTACTGCGCGAGCGGGAGCGTGCGGAAGAAGGGTGAGGCGAGCGCCGTGGCGTGAACCGCGGAACAGAGGTCATGAACGAAGCCCGGCAGCGTCAGCTCCGCTGAACGGGAACCGCCGCCGACGGTCGGCTCGGCCTCGAACACCGTGACCCGCAACCCCGCTTGCGCGAGGACGATGGCGGCCGCGAGACCGTTGGGACCCGAGCCGATCACGATCGCATCAGGTTGAGGCACGTGGCACAATCACAAATCAGAAATCGCGAATCGTCAAATGGCGTACTGGTATTCGCGGTTCGTGTTCGAGCGTGCGCTTGCGGCGCTCTATCTCGTGGCGTTCCTCGTCGCCGCGAACCAGTTCGTGCCGCTGCTCGGCGAGCGCGGCCTGCTGCCGGTTTCGCGCTTCACGCAATCCGTTCCGTTTCGCGCCTCGCCCAGCCTCTTCTACCTCTCTCACAGCGATACCGCGTTCCGCGTCTGCGCGTGGGTGGGTGTCGCGCTCGCGGTCCTCACGCTGATCGGCTGGCCGCAGCAGCGCGGCTCGGTCGTGGCCGCCGTGGTGTGGGCGTCGATGTGGCTGCTGTATCTGTCGTTCGTCAACGTCGGGCAGACCTTCTACGGCTTCGGCTGGGAGACGCTGCTGCTCGAATCGGGCTTCCTCGCCATCTTCCTCGGCGGGTGGACGACACAGCCAAGCATGTGGCTGGTCTGGATGTACCGGTGGCTGCTGTTCCGCGTGATGTTCGGCGCCGGCCTGATCAAGATTCGCGGCGATTCCTGCTGGCGCGATCTCACCTGCCTCAATTACTACTACGAGACGCAGCCGATCCCGAATTCACTCAGCTGGTACTTTCACTGGCTGCCTGCAGGCGTGCACAAGGCGGGCGTCGCCATCAATCACGTCGTGGAGCTGATCGTCCCCTTCGGCTACTTCGCTCCGCAGCCCTTGGCGTCGATCGCCGGTTTCCTCACGATGGGCTTCCAGGGGATGCTCATCGTCAGCGGCAACCTGTCGTGGCTGAACTGGTTGACGCTGGCGCTCTGCGTCCCGGCGCTCGACGATCGATTTTTATCGTGGCTGCCGATGACGGCGCCCGCGCTGCAGGAACCGGACGTCATTCATCGCGGTGCCATCTACCTGCTCGCCGCCATCGTCGGCGTGCTGAGCATCGCGCCGACGCTGAACATGCTGTCGCCGCGGCAGGTGATGAACACGTCGTTCGAGCCGCTGCATATCGTGAACACGTACGGCGCCTTCGGCAGCATCACGCGAACGCGCTACGAGATCGTGATTGAGGGGTCGGATGACTCCTCCACCTGGCGCGAGTACGAGTTCAAGGGCAAGCCCGGCGATCCCGCAAGGGTGGCGCCGCAGATTGCGCCCTATCATCTGCGGCTCGACTGGCTGATGTGGTTCGCGGCGTTCTCGCCGCGGCCGCAGGACGAATGGTTCATCGCGCTGCTGCAGCGCCTGCTGCAGGGTGACGCCGCCACGCTGTCGCTGCTGAAGACCAACCCGTTCCCGGATCACGCGCCGCGATATCTGCGCGCGCGCTATTACCGATACTGGTTCACCACCGCCGACGAGCGGCGGCAGACGGGACGCTGGTGGAACCGCGAGCTCGCGAGCGAATACGTACGGCCGATCACGCTCGAAGCGTTTTCGCAATAGCGTTCGCCGCCACCCACGCCGAGGACCACGCCCACTGGAAGTTGAAGCCGCCGATCCTGCCGTCGACGTCCAGCATCTCGCCGATCAGATACAGGCCCGGGCACACGCGCGACTCCATCGTCGCCGAGTCGATTTCCGACAGCGGGACGCCGCCGGCCGTGACCTCCGCATAGTTGTAGCCGCGACTGTCGACGACACCCAGCGGCGTTTCGAGGAGCCCGGCGATGAGCCGTCGCCGCTCCTCGCGCGTGAGGTGCGCCATCGCGGTGTCCGCGTCAATCCCCGCGGCGGCGATCCACGCCTCGGCAACCGAAGCCGGCAGGCCCGAGGCGACGACCGTCCGCAGAAGGGCGCGTGGATGTTCGCGCTGCTGCTCCCGCAGCCACGCCTCGAGCTCGCTGAACGTCGCGCCGGGCAGCACGTGCAACAGGACATCCGCGGCGCGCCCCTCCAGACGCGCGCGCAGCCAGTGCCGCGACGCGTTGAGCATCACGGGCCCGCTCACGCCGAAGTGCGTCCAGAGCATCGAGCCCTCGAGGCGCGCGGCGCCGGCGCCGTCCGATCGCACCGTCACCGCCACGGGATACGCAACGCCCGCGAGCCTCGTGTGCAGCGAATCGCGCCGGTAGTGTCCGGCTTCAGCGGGACCTTCAGCCGGACCTTCAGCCGGACGAAGAATCAGCGGCACGAGCGCGGGCGTCGTCTCGATGTAGCCGTGGCCGAGCGCTCGCGCCAGCTGATACCCGAGGCCGTCGCTGCCGGTCTTGGGCAGCGATCGACCGCCCGTGGCGAGGACGACGATGCGCGCATCGTGTGTGTGGCCATCCTGCGTGCTGACGGCAAAACCATGTGCGCCGCGCTGAACGCCCGAGATGCGGCATGACGGGCGCAGCTCTGCCCCTGCGTCGTTGAGCGCGCGGATGAGCGCGTCGAGAACAGTACGCGCGCGATTGGTGGTAGGGAAAAACTTGCCGTCCTCCTCCTCCTGCAGAGCGACACCGAGGTCTGCGAAAAATGACGCGGCACGCGCGGCCGGGTATGCGCGCAGCACATTACGGATGACCCGCGGATCGCCGCCCCAGAAGTCGCGCTCGGTGACCACGCGGTTGGTGACGTTACAGCGCGCGCCGCCGCTGACGAGAATCTTCGCGCCGATATTCCGTGCGCCGTCGACGCAGAAGATGCGTCGCCCTGGCGCCTGACGCGCGCAAAACACCGCCGCCGCGAGCCCGGCCGCACCGGCCCCGACGATGATGACGTCAGCCGTATCGCGGTTCAGCAGAGGCATGCGTGATATGGACGCGCTCGGCGGGGCATACAAGATGCAATTTAGCGCGACTGGAGATATCGACGGGAACCAGGAGGACAGGATGAAACGGTTCACTTCAATCGCGGCCGCGGTGTTTACAGCGGCGTTCCTGACGGCGGCCACCGCCTCCGCGCAGGATTCCAATGTTGATCAGCGCACGTTCCTCACGTTCAGCGGGCCGGTGCAGATGCCGGGCATTACCCTGCCCGCGGGCAAGTACGTCTTCAGGCTCGCACCGACGGCGCTGCACAACGTGATGCAGGTGTTCGACGGTGAGGAGAAGCGCATCATCGGACAGTGGTTCTTCGTACCGGCCAACCGGACCAGCGAAGAGCAGTCACGTGCCGACGGCAAACCCGTGGTGATGTTCCGCGAGATGCCCGAGGGGATGACCCCCGCGATTCACTACTTCTTCTACCCCACCGATCTGACGGGCAAGGAGTTCATCTACCCGAAGGATCAGGCGGTGAAGATCGCGGCGGCCACGCACGAAGCCGTGCTGGCGACGGATACCGAGATCGGCAAGGGCGAGGCGCACGTGTTCCGCGTGGAGCCGAATGGCGCCGAGGCATCGACCGCGACGACGCCCGAGGCGACCGGCACGACCGGATCCACCGCAAGCCTGAACAGCCAGGCGGACACGAGCAATTCGCCGGCGTCGGGCCCGCCGAGCTACTCGACGGCGCAGAACAACAACGAGAACACCAACGTTGAGCAGGCGCCGCAGACGACGGGTACGTCCGGTGCGTATGACCAGAACCCGGCGCCGCGTCAGCAGGCGTCGAGCCAGCTGCCGAAGACGGCAAGCCCGCTGCCCGTGATCGGGCTGTTCGGTCTGCTCTCGCTGCTCGGCGGATTCGGATTCCGCCTGGCGCGCAACGAGAACTAGCCGTATAACGATAGGGACTGTGGGACTTGGGGACGAAGGGACTTTGAGCGCTCGTCCCCGTCCCTGAGTTCCGTAGTTCCCTAGTCCCCGGAGGGATCGACATGCGGCGGGTTCTGCTCCTCACAGCCATCGTCGGGCTACCCCTGATCGTCACGGCGCAGGAGGAGCAGGTCTTCAAGGCGGGCGCCGAGCTCGTCGTCCTGCACGTCAACGTCTTCAACGGCAGAAGCGATGCGGTTCCCGATCTTCCGCAGAGCGCCTTCACCGTCCTGGAGGACGACAAGCCGCAGGAGATTTCCTTTTTCAGCGCGGGCGACGTGCCCGTCACCGTCGGTCTCGTCGTCGACAACAGCACGAGCATGATCACGGAGCGCGCGCTCGTCACGGCGGGGACGGCCGCGTTTGCGCAGTCGAGTCATCCCGAAGACGAGATGTTCGCCATCGTCTTCAACGAACACATTCGCCGCGGGCTGCCGGCGTCGGTCGCGTTCACGACCAACCGCCTGCAGCTGCAGGCCTCGCTGCAGCGCTTCCCGCCCGGCGGCAAGACCGCGCTCTACGACGCCGTCATCGAAGGCCTCGATCATCTCGATCGCGGCATGTATCAGAAGCACGTTCTCGTGGTGCTGAGCGACGGCGGCGACAACGCGAGCCACCATACCGAGCGGGAGATGCTCGATCACGTGGCGATGAGCAGCGCGATCGTCTACACGGTCGTGGATCCGGACGTGTTTTCGCCCGGTGAAGGCGACAGGGGCGTGCTGCGGCGGCTGGCGAAGCTGTCGGGCGGCCTTGCGTACTTCCCGAAGAACAGCCGCGACGTCGTGAAGGATTTCGAGGAGATTGCGGCGAACATCCGCCGCGGCTACAGCATCGGTTACTCACCGGCGTCCGCCGAACACGTCCACAATCGTATGCATCGCGTCAAAGTGCTGGTGCGCGTGCCGGGGCGCCACGACCTCTCGGTCAGGGTTCGCAATGGCTACATGGAGTCGGACTAGTCTCGGGCTCGGCGATCACTTCGACGGTCCGCTCGTCGAGCGGAACCGGCGTGGACGGCGCCTGGGCCGCTGGCTCGAGCGGCTGCTGCTCACGATCGGCGTGGTCTGTCTCGGGTACTTTGTGTACACCTACCTCGAAGCGCGTCTCTATCAATCGTTCGAGGATCAACAGCTCGACGCGATTCTGCGGAGCGCCCCGCCATCGGAGACGGCACCGGCCGGACCGGCCGCGCCGCGGCGAACTCCACCGGCGCCCGGATCGACGATCGGCCGCATCGAGATTCCGCGGCTTGGCGTCTCGGCGATCATCCGCGCCGGCAGCGATGCACGGACGCTGCGCCTGGCCGTCGGCTACATCCCGGGCACGGCGCTGCCCGGCGAGAACGGCAACGTCGGCCTCGCGGGCCATCGCGACACCTTCTTCCGCAGGCTGCGCGACATCAATCCTGACGACGAGATCCGCGTGACCACCAAGGACGGCGTGTACCACTACTACGTGCAGCGCACCAACATCGTGATGCCGAAGGATGTCTGGGTGCTCAATGCCACGGGCTATCCCGCGCTCACGCTGGTGACCTGCTATCCGTTCAGCTACGTCGGCTCGGCCCCCAAACGCTTCATCGTCCGCGCGGCACTGGGCAAGCCGTCGCCATCGCCTTCCATATAATGCTATTGCGGATTTAAATCCGCCCCGATGATCCTCGCCGTCTACAACCCTAAAGGTGGATGCGGCAAGACCACGACTGCCGTTAATCTCGCCACCGAGCTCGCGCGCCGGGGGCGGTCGGTCCTCCTCGTCGATCTCGAAGCCGACATGGGATCGTCCATCTCGGTTGGCGTCGGGCCATCCGACACGGGCGCATCGATCTTCGAGCTGCTGCTGAACCAGCGGCGGCCGAGCGATGCGGTGCGCCCGGTCGCGAAAATCCCGAACCTGCATCTGGTCGCCGGATCGCCAGCGCTGGCTGGAATCGGCGCCGCGCTGCGCAACGTCCGCCAGCCCGAGCGCCGCCTGGCCGACTGCATCCGTCCGCTCGCCTCGTCCATGGATGTGGTGGTGCTCGACTCGCCGAGCAACTTCACGGTGCTCTCGCTGAGCGTCCCTGCGCTCGCGCAGCATCTGGTCGTGCCGATCCGCGCCGATTACCTGTCGCTCGAGTCGCTTGCACACTTTCTGCGGTGGTACCGCGATCGCGGCGCCGGGCGCGACAGGATGGCGCATCTGTCGGGGATTCTGCTGACGATGGTCGACTATCAGCGCGAAGCGACGCGCGAGATCGTTGATATCATCCGCGTGCACAACCGCCGCGGCGTGTTCCGGACGGAGATCCCCGACGATCCGCGCGTCTCCGAGGCGCCGTCACACGGGATTCCGCTGATGCTGTACTCGCGCTCGCGCGCGGCGCTGGCCTACGAGCGGCTCGCCGGCGAACTGTTGCAGCGGATCGAGCGCCGTGGGCGCGTCTCGCGCGCGCGTTAACCCTTGCGCGCGCAGCGAAGGTGCTTTACGATCGTCGCGCTTTCGGCTTCATCGCGAAATTACTTACGTAATAATTGAAGGCATCCTCGTCGGCTCGGTCCGGCGCGAGGGCGAACTACCATGGCAACCCGACCGACGGCCAAGCGAATCGGCAAGACCGGGGAGGAGATCTTCGTTCCCCATCACGAGGCCAACGCCGAGCCGAAGAAGCGTGGGCGGCGTCCTTCCCACACCGAGCACTGGACGAAAGTCACGGTCGTCCTCTTCGACCGCCAGATCGTCTTCCTCGATCGGCTCGGCGCGGACATCCGCGCCGCCAGCGGCGTCGCCATCAGCCGCGCGCACGTCATCCGCGCGCTGATCGACGCGTTGAGCGAGTCCGATCTCGATCTCACCGGCACGCGCTCCGAGGCCGACCTGAAAGCCATCCTCACCGCGCGTCTCGGTCGATACCGAGTGTAAGATTCGAGCGCCTGCGCTCAATCAAGCAAGAAATAATCGGAGGGCTGACGACGTTCGTCACGATGTCGTACATCGTGATCGTCAACCCCGCCATCCTGTCGACGAGCGGCACCGGCATGTCCTTCGCCGGCGTGCTGAGCGCGACGGTCCTGGTCGCCTTCAGCATGACGCTGATGATGGGCCTCTACGCGAAGCTCCCCTTCGCCGTCGCGCCCGGCATGGGGCTCAACGCGTTCTTCGCCTACACGATCATCCTGCAGGACAAGGTGCCGTGGCAGACGGCGCTCGGCATCGTCTTCTGGGCCGGGGTGCTCTTCCTGCTCGTCTCGGCAACGCCGCTGCGCGAGCGGATCGCCACCGCCATTCCCCCAAACCTGCGGCTCGGCACCGCGGCGGGAATCGGCCTGCTGCTGACGCTGATTGGCTTGCGCAACGCCGGACTGATCGAGCCCGACCCGGCGACGATGGTACGGCTAGGCACGCTCGATTACCGCGCGCTGCTGCTGCTCGGCGGGCTGATCGTCGGCGTGGACTTGATGCGGCGCCGAAATCCGCTCGCCTTCCTCTCCTCGATCCTCGCGGTGACGGCTGTCGCGTGGGTACTCGGGCTGGCGAAGGCGCCGGACCAGATCGTCAGCCTTCCCGACTTCTCGTCGATCGCGCTCGAGCTCGATATCCGGGGCGCGCTGCGGCTCAGCCTGCTCCCCGCCATCGTCGCCATTCTGTTCACGGATCTGTTCGACTCGCTCTCGACGTTCATCGGCGTCGCCATCGCCGCTGATCTGACGGAGCCGGACGGACGTCCACTCAACCTGCGCCGTGGTCTCATCGTCGACGCATGGGCAACGCTCGTCGCGGG
>QHWQ01000031.1 GCA_003222635.1 Acidobacteriota bacterium
CTGCGGCTGACGAGGACCTTCAGGCTCGGGGGAGCGCGCCGCTTTCAGACCAACCTGGACGTGTACAACGCGCTGAACGGAAGCTCGATCCTCAACGAGAACACGAACTACGGGCCGAACTGGAAGAGACCCACGCTGATTCTCGACGGGCGGTTGGTGAAGTTCGGGGGACAGTTGAGCTTCTGAGGCCAGAGACGCGCGAAGAGGTTTCCATGCGTTTCGTTCAAAACGCTTCGGTGTTCGTGTACGGACTTTTCTGTAGGGACAGGCAGGCACGCTCGGTTCGGCTCGTTTGCGGGGGCGTGACGCGCGCTGCCGTCGATGCCTTGCGCCGCGCGAGCGAAGGGAGTCGAGGCGGCGGAGAGGCGCGCGTCGCGAGTCGTGTCAACGAATGTCCTCATGTGATCAGAAGACGTACTTCAGCGCGAACTGCATGATGCGCGGGTCCGCCGCCGTGGTGATCCTGCCGAACAGCGTATTGGTGAAGACCGTGTTCGGATTGCCGACCGAGCCGAACCCGTTGATCTGCTGCGTGACGCCGGGGCCGACGTGATTGAACAGGTTGAACGCCTCGAGACGCGCTTCGATCTGCCGGCTGTCGCCCACATCGAATCGCCGGGTCAGCGCGGTATCGACGCGCCATGTGCCCGGTCCTCTCAGCGCATTGCGTTTCAGATTCCCATAGGTGCCCGGCGCCGGCAGTGAGAAGACCGACGTATCGAAATACTTGTCATTCGTCGGGTTCGGCAGCCCCCAGTCGCCGTTGACGTTCGGCCGCTGGTTCTGTGCGCCGGTCAGCGCCTGGTCGCGGCCGATCGTCACGTTCAGCGGGCCGCCGCTCAACACCTGAACCAGCGCGGACGCCTGCCAGCTTCCGGCCCACATGTTCATCGCCCGCGACGAGAACGATGGCGTGTTCACAACCATCGTCGTGTTCACCACGTGGCGCCGATCGCCGGCGCACGGGCCCCAGTCCGCATGCGGATCGCCCGGATGCGAATACAGCGGATCGAGGAACTGTTGCGGATCGCCGTCGTTCAAGCACCTGGAGAGCGTGTAGTTCGAGTTGATGCTGTAGTTGTCGCTGATGCGCTTCTGCATGCCGAGCAGCAGCCCGTTGTACTGCGCGCGGCCGCTCTGGTCGAGCTGCGTCACCGATGCGAAGTACCGGCCCTGATCGGGATTCTGCAGATACAGCACGCGCCGCTGATTGAGGTTGGCGCTCGTGGCGTCCGCCGTGTAGACACCAGGATTGATTTCGATGCCATTCCACAGGTGTGACGTGCGGTTGCCGAAGTAGCTCGCGGTCAGCGACCAGTTCTCACCGAACTGTTTCTGGAAGCTGACGTTGTAATGCTGCGTCATCGGCGGGGTGGCCTTCGCCGTCTGCGTCCAGTAGGTGCCGAACAGAGGGAACTGCGCGTTCTTGTCGACCGGCAGCGGGAACGGGTTGCCGCCCGGGTAGGTCGCGAACGGATCCGACAGCGACACGTTGTTGAGCGTGATCAGCGAGCCCCATGGCGGCACGCTCGCGCTGCGGATGTGGTGGAACATCGCGGGCTGGTCGTAGACCACGGAGTACCCGCCGCGAATGACCTCGCGTCCCGCGCCGCGCGGGTCGTACACGACACCGACGCGCGGGCCCAGCTCCTTCAGGCTGCCCTTGCTCGAGGCATGGCCCGGGAAGCCGTCGTCGCCGGGAAAGATCAGGCCGACCGGAGCGTTGACGTACACCTTGCTGCGCAGGTTCTGCGCGAACCGCGCGGGATCGAAGATGAGCACCTGATTGTCGTCGTTGGTCAGGGGGAAGTACGGCTCCCACCGCACGCCGTAGTTCAACGTCACCTTCGATGTCGCTTTCCACGCGTCCTGCACGTAGGTCGCAAAGTACGGCGCGCGCTCGTTCAGGTGCACGTCGGCGCCCTGCTGCACCGTGCCGACGCGTCCAATCATGAAGTCGGCGAGCGAGAGACCGGTGACGCTGCCGTCGAACGAGAACTGGCCGTTCGAGTACTGCGTGTTGAAGACGTGCATCACCTGGTGCAGGTAGTTCATGCCCACCGTGATCTGATGCGTGCCGCGCACCATGTCGAAGTCGTCGGCGATTTCGTACACAGTGTAGTCGTACTTCGCGTTGTTGTTGCCGCCGCCCCCGAGGCTGAACGCGTTGCTCACGCTCAGATTGGTGAAGGCGCCGGCGAGCGGCGTCGTGTAGACCTTCGCGCCGAAGTCCGCAGGCGACTTGAAGATCGACGGGCTGCGGAAGTTGATCGACCGGATGCTGGTCGCGCGGAACGAGTTGATCACCGAGTTGCTCAGCGAGTAGGTGTCACCGAACACGACCGAGCGCCCGCGGTTGTCGACGCCGACGCTGGGCGTCGTCAACGCGTTCTTGCCGTCGAAATAGTTCGGCAGCTTGTAGCGGATGTCCATGTAGCGGCCGTACATGGACTGCTTCGCGCTCTTCTGGTAGTCGACGCGGCCGAGGACCTGATTGTCCGTGCTCGGTGTCGGGTAGCCGTAGTCGTAACGGCCGCACGGATCCGTCGACACCGGGATGAACTGCAGGTACTTCAGCGCCGTCGGATCGAATTGCGCCGAACTGATCTGGTTGTTGACATATGGCGCACGCAGCGCGATCTGGCGTCCGCTGTTGCACGCCGGCGATGCCAGCGCGGTAAAGTCGCCGCCCAGCATCGCCGACGTCGGCGTGAACGCCTGCAGCGTGCTCGGCTGCGTGTGAATCATGGTCCGCTGATAGCCGCCGAAGAAGAACAGCTTGTTGCGCGCGATCGGCCCGCCGGCGGCGCCGCCGAACTGATTGCGAGACAGGCCATCGTCCCGCCGCTTCCCCGTCGCAGGATCGACGGCTGCAAACGCATTGGTCGCATTGAACCGGTGATCGCGGTTGAACTCGAAGACGCTGCCGTGCAGATCGTTGGTGCCTGGCTTGGTGACGACGTTGACGATTGCCGACGCGTGATGTCCGTAGCGAGCCTGCAGAGCGCTCGTCTCGATCCTGAACTCCTGGAGCGCGTCCGGGAATGGGACCGGCAGGTTGAAGTTCGTGCCGGGATCGTTGTGCGTCGCGCCGTCCATCACGTAGACGGTGCTGCCCGGCGATCCGCCGGCGACGGAAATCGGCACGGTCGGATAGTTGCGGCTCGACGCAAAGCCGCCCGCGGTATTCACCGTCACGCCGGGCGAGAGGAGCAGCAGGTCGGTGACCTGACGCCCGTTGAGCGGCAGCTCCAGCACGCGCTGGTTTTCAATCAGCTGGCCGACGCCGGTGCTGCGC
>QHWQ01000289.1 GCA_003222635.1 Acidobacteriota bacterium
CGCGAGGGCGCCGCTGAAGGACTCGATGGCCTCATAGGTCTGGTCGCGCGCGAGGGCCGCGTCGCCTGCCGCGATGAGGCGGCGGAATTCCCGCTCCTGGCGGACGGCGTTCCAGGCGAACACCGCGCCGGCCACGAGAAGGGCGCCCAGGATGGCCGCAAATCCGCGCTTCATGGGGTGGGTAAATTTTACCGGAACCTTGGAGCCACTTGGGTGTCTAACCCTGTTGTAGACTCCGATGGAGAACCCTGGTACATCCGGAGCCCTTGTGAAGAACGCCGGCGCGATTAGCTGGTCAGAAGTCGACAGCCGCGAAGCTGCGCTCATCGCGCGATGTGTCGAAGGCGATGAGTCGGCGTGCGCCGATCTCGTCGCTGCGCACCAGCGCACCGTCTTCAACCTCGCCTTTCACCTCCTCGGCGATCGCGACGAAGCCCTCGATTTGTCACAGGAGGTCTTTCTCCGCGTCTTCCGGACGCTCTCGCGCTTCCGCGGCCAGTCCGCGCTGCGCACCTGGATCTACCGCATCGTCGTCAACCAGGCGCGCAACCGGCAGCGGTGGTGGCGACGGCGGCGGCGTGCGGATCTCGTCTCGCTCGACGACCACCTGAAGCATTGCGGCGAACTCGAAGCCACCAGCGAGGTTCTCCCCGACCGTCTGCTGGCGAGCAAGGAAACAGCCGTGCGGATCTGGGCCGCCATGGAGCGGCTGCCCTTCGATCAGCGCACGGCACTCGTGCTGCGCGAAATCGACGGCCTGCGCTACGAAGAGATTGCGTACAGCCTCGACGTCGCGGTCGGCACGGTCAAATCGCGGCTTACCCGCGCGCGCCAGGCGCTGCGCGAGGAGCTGCTGGGGATCCGTTCATGATTCCGTACCTGGACTGCCCCGCGGCGCAGGCGATGCTCGAGGCGTTCGTCGACGGCGAGCTGGCGGTGGCCGATCAGGTCGCGCTCGAATCGCACTTGCGGTGGTGCCGCGTCTGCGCGGCGCGCGTCGAAGACATGCAGTTGATCGGCGCGTCGCTGCGCGTCACCTCGTGCGCTCTCCGCGTCGGCGACGAAGCGGACGACAGCCTCACCTCGGTGCAGTCCGAAGTCCTCACCCGTATTCAGACGGAGCGGGAGCAGTCCACGTGGTCGCAGCTGCGCGGCATGTGCACCGACATGCGCTTCTTCTGGCCGGCGGTCGGCGCGTCGTTCGCGCTCGCCGCCTGCGTGTGCGTGGCTGCCGCGGTCGTGGCGGTCACCAACGCGCAGAAGCCGGATTCACTGGCCGGGATGATCGAGACGCTGGCCAACCCGGGCTCCGACGAGAACCCAATGCGTCTCGACGGCGCGATGTTCGCGCCGCCGCGCGCGCTCAACGACAGCGCCCTCGCGTCGCTGCCCGGCGACGACGCCGTCGTCGCGCTTGCCGCGGTCGTGACGCGCGAAGGACGGGTGGCGAACTACGAGGTGCTGTTCTCCGAGCGCGAGAGCGTCCGGCGCCACGACACGGCCGTGCAAACCGACGATGTCAGCTCGGTGGTGAACGCCGTGAAGCAGTCGCGCTTCACGCCGGCGCAGGCGGTGGATGGCGCGCCGGTCGCGGTGAACATGGTATGGGTGCTGGCGCGGACGACCGTGAAGGCATCGGCAGCATTGGTGGCCGAGCCCCCACCCGTCAGAAGTGCCGTTCCGGCGCCGCGGCCCGTGAGCGTCACGCCGAAGCCCGAGTCGCCCTCTACCTCGGTCGCGCTGCCCTCGTCTACCGCCTAGTAACGACGTCGCCGCGCGCGCTCGCGACGTTGTTCAGCGCATCCGTCGCGCGGATGATCACGCCGTGTGTTCCCAGATCGCCCTCGAGCACCAGCTCGAACTGCTCGAGGCGCGAGTCCGGAATCCCATCCTTCGGATAAATCGTCTGCCACTTGTCGCCGTCGAGCGAGTACTCGGCCTTCTGCACGACCGAGTTCTCGTCGCGCACGTCGAACGCGATCATGAGGCGCCCGCCCTGGCGGTTGACGCTCGTGACGGTGATCACCGGCGGTGTGTTGTCGATGTCGAAGGCCGTGCTCTCGAGCGCGCCGGTCAGCGCTGTCTGCGGCGAGTTCGACGGCGCGTCCGACGCGACCACGCGAATCACGTAGCGGCCGTTGGGGACCGACGAGGTATCCCAGACGACGATTTCATCGTTGAGGCTCTTCTTGAGCGGCTTCCACTCGGTATCACCCTCGCCACGGTAGAAGACGTCGTAGACGAGCTCGTCGCGGTTGTCGTCGGTCGCGCGCCACGTGAAGGTGAGCAGGCCTTTCTGGTAGACACGGCGCCCGACGCTCGGACCGCCGGTGCCTCCACCCGGCTGCGGCCCCTGGCGATTCGGGACGTCGCCGTCGAAGCCGGCGATCTCCGGATCACCGGTGGGGAAGGGACGCTGGAACACCGTTCCCGGCGGGTTGATGGTGATCGAAACCACTTCCGGGCGGATGTTCCGCGGAAGGTACGCCGCTGTCACGGACGTGAGCAGCGGCGCGTCGCCCTTGTTGCCGGTCAGCACCGCGCGCCACTGCAGATAGCGCGCGCGCGGACTCGTGATGGGACTCCCCTCCTGCATCGCGTACGGCGCGGTCCAGTCGCTCCAGGTTTCGTCCGGCGTGCGCGTGTTGCCGGAGCGCGTGGAGATTTCCACGCGCGAGCCCTGCGGTGCGGCGGCCTGCCAGCGGACGGCGCCCCACGTCGCGATCGTCTGCGCATCGCGCACATCGGACGTGTAGGTGCCGCGATCCGCGCGCGCCGGCGACAGGCGCAGAATCTTTCCGGGATTGGACGTCGAGAAGGTGACGCGGCCGTCGCTGCCGCGAACGAGCGCCGTGACCTGCTGCGCGGTGGCGCGCGTGAGCAGCGTCGGCTGCAGCGGATCACCCGAGAGGCGATAGATCTTTCCCTTGTTGCCAGTGCCGACGAGCACGCTGCCGTCGGGCTCGAGCGCGACGTCGTACGGCGAATCCTCGCGCGAGCTCCAGATCAGATCCCACGCGCCATCCGGCGTGATGCGATAGACACCGCCTGCCGACGGACCAGTGTTCGTGCGCTCGGGCGCAGAGGTCCCGCCCGCGCCCCCCTGCGGCGCGCTGTCGACAACCGCAATCGCCGTGATCTCGGTCGAGACCGACACGGTCGGCGTCGGCGGCGTCGCCGGCTCTGGAGTGGATGGCGCAGGGGACGGCGTCGACGAGCCGCCAGGACCGCTGACGGCCGCGGCGTAGATGTTGCCCCTGGCGTCGAGCTTCAGCGTGTGGATCTCGTTATACGGCGAATCGAGCAGGACGAACGGCTTGCCGTTGGCGTCGAGCCGGAAGAGGCGTCCCGGCTGTTCGGTGCCGACGAGCAGATGGCCGTCGCTTTCAATCGCGAGCGAGATCGCATGCGTCGCCTTCGTCCGATAGAAGACCGAGCCCTTGCCGTCCGGCGTGATCTTGTAGACGACACCTTTGTCGCCGGTCGCGGCGTAGACGTTGCCGCTCCTGTCGGCGGCGAGGCCCCAGATGTACTTGTCCGGCGGATCGAAGAGCACCGACGATTTGCCGGCCGCGTCGATCTTGTAAATCTTCCCGTCTGGTGAGGTCGCGGCGTAAAGGCCGCCGCCGGGCGCGAGCGCCAGCGCGTGCACCTCGAGCTCTTCGGCATCGAAGAACACCGAGCCTTTGCCCGACGGATCCACCTTGTAGACCTGCCCCTCGTTGCCGCTGCCGATGTACATCGAGCCGTCGGGCGCGCTGATCATCGCCCACAGAAACGGCGCGCTCGCGTCGTAGACTGGCGTGGTCGTCGGA
>QHWQ01000290.1 GCA_003222635.1 Acidobacteriota bacterium
CAAGACGGCACAAAAACTCGCGGCTCTCCGCAATTGCTAGACTCCAGACGTGACTACTCTACCGGCGGGCGTACCGCTTCTCAATGATCCGGCGCTCAACAAGGCCACGGCGTTCACCGACGAGGAGCGCGACCGGCTCGGGCTGCGTGGACTGCTGCCGCCGCGCATCCTCACGCAGGATCAGCAGGTGGCCAAGGTGCTCGAGAACTTCGGCGAGAAGACGTCCCCGCTCGAGAAGTACATCGACCTCGTCTCGCTGCAGGATCGGAACGAGCGCCTCTTCTATCGCGTCGTCACCGATCACATCGAAGAGACGATGCCGATTATTTATACGCCGACGGTCGGCTACGCGTGCCAGGTGTTCGGGCACATCTGGCGGCGGCCGAACGGGTTGTTCGTCACCGCGCGCGACCGCGGGCAGGTGGCGCGCGTCCTGGACAACTGGCCGCACCGCGACGTGCGCGTGATCGTCGTCACCGATGGTGAGCGGATTCTCGGCCTCGGCGACCTCGGCGCCAACGGCATGGGGATTCCCATCGGCAAGCTGTCGCTCCACACCGCGTGCGCCGGCATCGATCCCGCGCCGTGCCTGAGCCGGGCGATCTCGCCGCGTTCGTGCGATCGCAGATGTACGACCCGCACTACTAACCTTTCATGTGACGTATGACCGACGATGAACGCGCCATTCGCACCCTCGTCGACACATGGATGTCGGCGACCAGGGACGGTGATGTCGATGCCGTCCTGCGCCTGATGGCGGACGATGTGATCTTCATGGTTCCGGGACAGAAGCCGTTCGGCAAGCGCGAGTTCGCGACATCCGCGAGCATGAGGAACGTCCGCTTCGACGGGCGAAGCGACATCCAGGAGTTGAAGGTCCTCGGCGACTGGGCGTATCTGCGCAACTACATCGACCTGACCGTCACGCCCGACGGCGGCGCACCCGTCCATCGCGCCGGCTACACGCTGACAATCCTCCGCAAAGAGCCAGACGGTAGATGGGTGTTGATGCGCGACGCAAACCTGGTCACGCGCGTAGAGAGTTGAGACCGTCGCGCCGCCGGCCACGTTTTGCCACGAAGACACGAAAAGCACGAAGGGCGGTCGTCGGGTCGCCGAAGGCGGCTACGCCCGAACCAGATCGCCAGGAACAAGTCGCGTGGCTCCTGCTGCGGTTTGTTCCTGGCGATCTGTCTCGGGCGTTGTCGGCGCGCTACGCGCGCCGACCCGGCGACCGCTTCGGATCTCATCGCGGCGCGACGGACAAGAATCTCTTCGCGTTCTTCGTGTCCTTCGTGGTTTAAAACGTCTTCGTGGTTTCGTCGGCGCGCCTTGCCCGCTCGCGCGCTTCGTCCGCAAGCACCGTGATAAATGCGTTCAGCCGCGGATTAATCCCCGCGATTCGCGCGAGGCACGTCTCGACCGTATCCATGGGTCCTGATATATTCCGATATTCCATCGGCTCAACGGCTTTTCCGGAGGAACTATGCGCGTGTTTGGATGGCTGGCGGCGGCTCTCGTTCTGTCCCTGGCAACGCCCGTGATGGCGCAGGAAGACTGGGACAACTTCAAGTTCCCAGAGGACGGCTTCGAGGTGAACTTTCCCGGCAAGCCGAAGGTCGAGAACATCACCTGGGTCTCGCAGTACCGCTACAACCTGCCCGCGAAGCTGTTCAGCGCGAACCACGGCAAGGAACAGTACACGGTCACCGTCGTCGACTATCGCCCGGTGCTGAAGCTCGGTGAGGAGCGCGCGAAGCAGTGCCCGGCGGGCGCGGAGACCTGCATCGGCACGCAGGACGGCAAGCGCGGCGGCATCATCGGCCTCGGCTACTCGAAGATGGACATCCGCGGCGCGATGACCTTCGCCGCGTTGAAGATGATTCAGCGGCCCGGCGTGAAGACCACCGACATGAACCTGCAGTTCGAGCAGGTCGTCGAAGGCCTGTTCATGCAGCTTACCAATGCCGACGAGTCGCGCACCTTCGGCTACATCACGATGCACGAGAACCGTCTCTACATCTTCGAGGGCACGGTCCCGAAGGGATTTCCCCAGCCCGCGCTGTTCCAGAGCTCGGTCGGGATGGTCGACGCGAAAGGCGGCAGCATCCGCTACAACGACTACTACTCCAACGCGATTCACGGCCTGCGTCAGCAGCAGCCGCCGCCGTTCCGCGTCGATGGTGGACCGCCGCAGACGTGGCCGCCGGAATCGGCGATCACCGATCCGAATCATCCGGCGGGGATGGACAGTCCGTCGATCGACGCAGCCCCCGGACGCGGCGCTGGCGCGGGTGCGGGCGCCGGGCGGGGCGGCGGCCGCTGACCTACAACGTCTGATCGAGGCCAGCTCGCGCGATCGTTCGCGGCGGTTTATCGCGGCTGAGCGGTACGGCCGGTATCGCTGCTCGAAGATCCGCCGGAGTATCCCCCCGAGCTCGCGCCGCCGGATGATCCGGCACTGGAACCGGAGTAGCTCCCCGAGGAGGCGGAATCACCTCCCGCCGCTGCGTTGTTACCCTGACGCGGCCGACCCGTGGTGTTGTCGGCCGTGGCCTCGCGGGGACGCACTCGTACGTAGCCGACGCCGTTGACCGCCCGCCCGCCGTTGTCGGCCGGTGTCGCAGCGCCACCGCCGCCCGCGATCACGCCGCCGACGCCAGGCAGGTAGTAGTCGATCACGCCCCGACCCGAGTACGAATATGAGAAGGGCGTATAGAAATACGCGCCGTATGGATCGTAGAGATCGTAGAACGATCCATAGAAATAGGGCGAGTACGCGTACTCCGCGCTGAACAACGAACCGACGTAGGGATCGAAGAACGATCCCGTCCCGCCGCCGCCGGTTCGTTCGACCACGAAGCGCTCGGGATACGAGAGCGCGATCATCACGTCGATGACCGTGGCAGGCACGCGAGCATCGGCGAGATCGATGAGACGCCTGCTGTTGAGATCGAAGCGCGCGCTCGTAGCAACCAACGCCGCTTCCACGGCTCGAGGCGATACCTTCGTGCTCGCCTCCTTGACATCCTCGAGAGTCAGCGGCGCGCCGAACTGAAAGGAGACTGCCGCGCTGCGCTGATCGGGCGCGCGGTGATAGCGCCGGACGCGGACGGTCTCGCGGCCCGCGATCCCTATTACCTGCACATCGACCCAGACTCCGCCGGCAATCAGGTCGAGACCGGATATCGTCCGCGGCTGGTTGCCGCACACGAGCTCGGCGCTCGAGAACAGC
>QHWQ01000091.1 GCA_003222635.1 Acidobacteriota bacterium
AAATATCGCCCGTTGGGTTTATGGCCAGGACCTGCGCCTCAAATCCAGTGTCGTCCGGACCATCACAACGACTTTCAAGCCAGACAGTTGCGATCTTCCACGATGCAGTTCTGCACGTTCGGAAATTTCGTGCGGAACGCTCTGCGCAATGCCGTTATTTCTTCGCTCGACAGCGACGCGGCGTGCCATCCATGGGGATCGAAGACGTTGTGGTGGGAAACCGTAGCCAGTGGCCGGTACTTTGTGTCGGCATGGAATCCGGCAAACTCCGCGGTCTTTTCACCGACGGTCGGAATCGTCACCGCAGGCGCGATCGTTTGTAGTCCGATGTCGCCATAGGAAGCGAAGATCTTCGGGGTGTCGGCGTCCACAGCGCCCAGATCCCTGCCATTTTACTGGGAAACGCCGTCCAGGCATCATTCGACTTGCGAAGAGGACGCGAACTTCCCTCGAATTCGATTGACCTGCGTAATGAGGTGGGATGTCCTCGAGGACTCCGACGATAAGTTCTGGATTGCTTCGGGTGATGCGCGCCCGAAACACCAGCGTTGCTGCCGCTGCGGCGAGTAGGAGAATCAGCGAAATCCTCAATCGCCCGACCCGCCCTACCCGCCTTACTCTTTCGCCGCTGCGGCGAATTTCGTGTCGATACCGGCGCGCTTGAGCAGCGCTTCGAACCCGGTCTTGTCCACGGACTTCAAGTAGGCCTCTTCCGGCGCCACCAGCTTCTTCGCCACCAGATCCATGAGCGCGTCGTTGAGTCCGACCATGCCGACGGACTTGCCGACCTGCATGATCGACGGGATCTGGAAGGTCTTCGCCTCGCGAATCAGGTTGCTGACCGCGCTGGTGACGATGAGCACTTCGAGCGCGGCGGCGCGGCCGCCGCCGATCTTCTTGCAGAGGTTCTGCGCGATGACGCCCTTCAGCGACTCCGACAGCATGATGCGGATCTGCGCCTGGCGATCGGTCGGGAACTGATCGATCACGCGGTCGACGGTCGATGCGGCCGTCGTCGTGTGCAGCGTGCCGAACACGAGGTGGCCGGTCTCGGCCGTCTCGATGGCGATCGCCACGGTCTCCAGGTCGCGCATCTCGCCGACGAGCACGATGTCCGGATCCTCACGCAGCGCCGCGCGCAGCGCGTCCTTGAACCCGTCGGTGTGCGTGTGCACCTCGCGCTGGTTGATCAGACACTGCTTGTTGTCGTGCACGAACTCGATCGGATCCTCGATCGTGATGATGTGGTCTGTCCGCATCCGGTTGATGTAGTCGATCATCGCGCAGAGCGTCGTCGACTTGCCGGATCCGGTCGGACCGGTGACGAGCACCAGACCCTTGTTCAGCGTGCACAGCTTCAGGATGAAGGGTGACAGGCCGAGGTCTTCCGCGGTGAGGATCTTCGAGGGGATGACGCGGAACACGGCGCCCGGTCCCTTGCGATCCATGAAGATGTTCGAGCGGAAGCGGCCGAGCCCGGCGACCTCGTAGGCGAAGTCGGTGTCGTGCCGGCGCTCGTACTCCTCGCGGCTGCGCTCGGGAATGATCGGATCGAGCAGGTTCCACAGCGACTCGGCATCGAGCGCGACGGAGTTCTCCTCGAGCCGCTGGATCTCGCCGTCCTTGCGCACGAGCGGCGGCATGCCGACGCACAGGTGCAGGTCCGACGCGCGGACGTCGCACATCCCCTTGAACAGCCGATCGATCGGCGGCGCGCCGACGCGCGCGTGCACGTGCGGATCCGCGGTGTGCACGGGGGGGGCAATGGGTGCGACGGGTGCGACGGGTGCGATGGGTGCGATGGGTGCGGGTGCGATGGGTGCGGGTGCGACGGGTGCGGGTGCAACCGCGGCAACCGGTGGTTCCCGCGTCACGACGACCTCGATGGCCGGTTCTTCCTCGACCATCATCTGAGGAGTATTCGCCTCGACGACCGCGCTGACTGATGTCGTCTCGATGATCAGCTCCGGCGCAGGCGGCGGCGGTGGTGGCGGCGGAGGCGGCGGCGGTGGCGGTGGAGGGGCCGCGGCGACGGGAGCGGCGCCGCCCGGATCGATCGACACCCACATCTTGTCGCCTTCGCGGCGAATCTGCACGTTGAAGACGCCGACGCCGGCGCAGTCGTAATTGAACGCGACCGACGGCTGCGGGGGCAGCCGCTTGATCGCCTCCGGAATCATCGTCGAAATCGCCGCGGTGATTTCCTGCGACGACAGCGTGCGGTTGGTGACGTCCTTGGCGGCGCCGTTGCCGTCGGTCACGCGCACCGGCGCACCGCTCTCGAAGCGAATGCCGAGCGCGCCGCCTCGCGACGCCACGCGCTTCAACAGAGTATCGATATAGGAGACAGGCGCTTCCGTTGCCATCTACTGGTCCGTATCAACTGCGGCGGGCGATTCGAGCAACTTGCCGTCGACGCCGGTTAGGAAGCCGCTCCAACGGAGCGGCCGATCAAATAGTTCGTGCAACATTCCCACTAATCCGCTAATTCCGTCAGCTCGACGATGTGAGTGGCGTTGATGATGAGCGTATTCTTCTGCGTCACGACGTAGCGGAACATCTCGGGTGCCCGCGCGTAGTCGCTCAGGCGATCGCGTCCCTGCGGCGCGTAGACCGCCACGCGCCCCTTCACGCGCATGCCCGTCGAGAGCAGCATGCCGACGTTGCGGTGCGTGGCGACGTCGTAGCCCGGGTCGCGCTCGGCCTCGGTGACGCCCGGCTCGAGCGCCACCGCGACCAGGTGGGCGCGGTTGTAGAGCACGGTCGTCCCGTCGCGCAGCTCGAAGGGAAAAAATCCCGGCTGGCCGTTCAACAAATCGCCAATGCGCTCAGCACCCTCGTGGTTCGAGGTTTGACCGGCGACAAAAAACGACCCGCTGACCGACGTTCCGGGGGCGAGCGTCAGCGTCGCGGAAATCCGCAGTTTTTCGAATCTGAACTCTGACACCCCGAGTTATCGGATCCGGGTGGAGAGCGGGTTAGGGGGAAGGGGAAAGGGGAAAGGGGAAAGGGGGTAGGGGGAAGAAGTGGAAGCGGGAACGACTAGTCCCTAGACCAGCCCTTCCCCCTTCCCCCTTCCCCCTTCCCCCTTCCCCCTATGCCACCGAGATTCATCCGGCCGAACAGGTTGAAGACCTGCCCAATCAGCTCCACGCGTCTCCGTCCCGAGAGATTGATGGCTTTGCTGGCGCGCACGTCGAAGCGGTTGTAGCCATTGCTGTTGTTCGTCAGTTCAGCGATGGGCGCCATCCCGTTCGCGGCGCGGTATGCGTTGACGGCCGCCAGCATGGCGTCGTTGTCGCGGTTGCCCATGCCTTTCGTGGTCCCGGGGACGAAGTCGGTGGTCGCGCCGTCGCCATTGAGATCCCGTCCCGCGCGCGCGCTGAACGGAGCGGAGGTGCGCAGCGTCCACACCACACCGAGGATGATGTCGCCGGGCGCCTGGTACGCGCCGCTGCCGACAAACGCATGCCGCCGATCGGCGTTGCCGTAGCCCTGGTCCCACTGCGGGTTGTAGGCGTCGGTGACGGTGCCCGTCGACGTCGCGCCGAACGAGTTGTCCGTCACCCGGCCCAGCGTGTACGACAGCGTGTACTGATAACGCTGGGACAGGCGCTTCTCCACGCGGACGAGCAGCGCGCGGTAGTCCTGCGTGCCGATCGACTGCACCTGCGAGATGTTGCCCCACGCCGGGAGGGGGCGCACCGCCGGCGTCGCCGCGATGCCCGGCGAGGACTGCAGCGGCGTGTTGATGTTCACCGCGGCGTTGAACGCGTTCGACTTGATGTAGACGCCGTCGGCGTTAATCGCCATGTTCTCGCCGAGCTGGTGCGAGAAGCCGACGTTGAACATGTCGGAGTACGGATTCACCATGTCGTCGGCGACGATGGCGATGTTCGGCGGCGCGGTGGACGCAAACGACGCCGGCGTGCGGCCGCCGTACGGATCCGGATAGGTCGGGTTGTTGATGCTGATGCTCGTCTGCAGCAGCGTCGTCGTCTCGGCGCCGGGGGTGCCGTTCATGATCGTGTTGAAGAGACGCCCGTAGCCCGCGCGGACGACGTTGCGCCCGTCGTTTTTCACGTCCCAGGCCAGGCCGGCCCGCGGCGACACGTTGTTGTTGTCGCCGCGAGTCGAGAAGTTCACGTTGGGCAGGACCCTGGGATAGTACGAGCCGTCGTTCCTGCGGTCCTTGTTCCAGATCAGCGTGTCGAGGTCGTAGCGAAGGCCGAGATTCAGCGTCAGGCCCGAGGCGACCTTCCACTCGTCCTGCCCGTAGAACTGGAAGGAGTGGTGGTCCTGCCGCCGGATTAGTCCAGGGAATGACGCCGTGAAACGGTTCGCTCCCCTCAGGTTCGCCACTACCGCCGGGTTGCTCGCGTCGAAGAACTGATCCTGCGAGAAGGTCCACGTGCCGTGGGGATTGCCCTGCACATCCTCCTCGAGCGGCAGGTTCTGGATGTCGCCGCCGAACTTCACGTTGTGTCCGGAGGCCGAAATCGAGAAGTCGTCGCGCCACTCCCGCATCATCAGGTGGATTGCCGCGAAGGTATCGTTGCCCCAGTTGAAGCTCGGGAATTGGTAGACCGGAGTGGCGCTGGCAAACCGCGCGGGCGAAAAGTCAAACGTCTTGTAATAGGGGAGACCTTCAGGCGCCTGGTACTGCCACTGATGGGCGTAATTGAAGCGGAACTCGTTGAGAAACTTCGACCCGAGCACCCACGTGTGGCCCATGACGAGCGCATCGCGCGGGATCAGCGTGTTGCCCTGGTTCGCCGACTTGCCTCCGCAGCCTTCACAGCTGAACTCCTGCCGCTCGTACGCCCAGCGGACGAAGCCGCTCTGCTTCGGCGTCAGCTGTCCATCGGCGCGTACGAGGAACAGTTCGTTCGGCAGTTTCTGATCGAAGACGCCTTCGTACTTGCCGTAGAACTGCGGCGCGCCGGTGTTCACCGGATAACTCGAGTTCTCCTCGGTGTATTCCTCGGCCGCGAAGAAGTGGACCCGGTTCATGACGATCGGCCCGCCGAGCGCGCCGCCGAACTGATGGCGCGTGTAGCGGCTCTTGCCCTGGCCCGCGTCTTCGAACGCCTGCGTGAACGGGTCGAGACGGCCCATCGCCTTGTTGCGGAAGTACTCGGAGGCCTCGCCGGCGAAGCTGTTGGTGCCGCTCTTGGTGATGACATTGATCACGCCACCGGCGCGTCCGCCGTACTCGGCGGGCGGCTGCGTCGTGAAGACTTTGAATTCCTGGATTGCCGACTGCGGAAAGTCCTGCCGCGGCTCGCCGGCTTTGGTGGACATGTTCATCGTGCCGTCGGCCAGGTTGGTCGTCGTGAACTGCAGCGTGCCGGCGCCGACCTGCGCGTTGCTGCGCCGCGGGCGCGTGCCGTCCTGGCTCGTGCCCGGCAGCAGGAGCGCCAGCGTGACCGCCGCGCGATTGGCGACCGGCAGCATCTCGATCTGCTGCTGCGTGATCACCGACGAGACTTCGCTCTTGGTGACTTCGACGACGGGCGCCTGTCCCGTCACCGTGACCGATTCCTGCAGCGTGCTGAGGCCCATTGTGATGTTCTGCTGCAGCTCGCGGTTGACCGTGAGCACGAGGTTCGTGATGGTGGCCGTCGTGAAGCCTGTGAGCTCCGCCTTCACCTCGTAGGTGCCGAGCGGAAGCGCGCCGAAGCGGTACTTGCCGTCGGCTTCCGTAACGGCCGTCTGCGTGAAGCCGGTGTTGATGTTGCGCGCCGTGACGGTCACGCCAGGGAGGACGCCTCCCTGTGCATCAGCGATCGTGCCGCCAATGACGCCACGTTCGCCTTGGGCCGCGGCCGGGGCGGCGAGCCCCAGCGTCAGCAGCAGGGCAAGTACGCCGAACGCCCACTGCTGTGAAAAACACACCGCGCGCAATCTGAACATAGTTCCTCCTGGACGCGTCCGATTTTCCCGAGTTTGCGGGTGACTATACAGCAGCCGCGATGGCTTTGCCCATCTCCTGGGTCGTAGCTTTGCCGCCGAAATCGGGCGTGTGCGGCCCTTTCTCGCAGACGACCTCGATCGCGTTTTCAACCGCGCGCGCCGCCTGCGGCGAGCCGAAGTGATCGAGCATCAGCGCCGCCGACCAGATCGTGCCGATCGGGTTGGCGATGTTGCGGCCGGCGATGTCGGGCGCCGAGCCATGAACAGGCTCGAACATCGAGGGGAACGTGCGCTCGGGATTCAGGTTGGCTGAGGGCGCGATGCCGATGCCGCCGGCGACGGCGGGACCGAGGTCCGAGAGGATGTCGCCGAACAGGTTGCTGCCGACGACGACGTCGAACCAGTCGGGATTGCGGACGAAATGCGCGGTCAGGATGTCGATGTGGAATTGATCGGTCTTGACGTCGGAATAGTCCTTCTTCAGCGCATTGAAGCGCTCGTCCCAGAACGGCATGGTGTGAATGATCCCGTTGGACTTGGTCGCGGAGGTGAGATGCTTCTTGCGCTTGCGCGCGAGCTCGAACGCGTAGCGCATCACACGATCGACGCCGCGCCTGGTGAACACCGACTCCTGCGTTGCGAACTCATTATCGGTGCCGCTGAAGATGCGTCCGCCGATCGAGGAGTACTCCCCTTCAGTGTTCTCGCGGATGACGACGAAGTCGATCTCGTCCGGCTCGCGATCGGCCAGCGGTGTCTTCACGCCCTTGAACAGCTTCACCGGCCGCAGGTTCACGTATTGATCGAAGCCGCGGCGGATCGGAATCAACAGGCCCCACAGTGACACGTGATCCGGCACTCCCGGATAGCCGACCGCGCCGAGAAACAGCGCGTCGAATTTCTTCAGCTGTTCGAGCCCGTCTTCCGGCATCATGCGGCCGGTCTTCGCGTAGACTTCGCAGCTCCAGTCGAAATGGGTCATCTCATAGGAGAGGCCGAATTTCTTTCCGGCCGCTTCGAGGACCCGCAATCCTTCCGGAACGACCTCGTGGCCGATCCCGTCGCCCTCTATCACTGCAATTTTGAAGATGGACATTCCGCCGATTCTATTTCAAGCTATGCGGCCCATGGGACATCGGTTGCGTACCTTCGCGCCCTTCGCGCCCTTCGCGTTCTTCGTGGTCATAAACGTCTTCGCGACCTCGGCGCGCGCGCAGGCGCCGGCGAACACGCCGCCGTACACGCCGCCGAAGCTGGCCAACGGTCAACCGGATATTCAGGGCATCTGGCAGGTGCTCGATACCGCCGCGTGGGATCTTCTGGATCACGGCGCGAGCCTTGGCGTGCCCGCCGGCCGCGGCGTGGTGCCCGGCAACGAGATTCCGTACAAACCGGAAGCGCTCGCGAAGAAGCGGGAGAACGCGGAGAAGCGCGCGACGCTCGATCCGGAATCGAGATGTTTCCTCTCCGGCGTGCCGCGCATCACCTTCATGCCGTTCCCGTTCCAGATCGTGCAGCAGGCGGACAAGGTCAACATCCTCTACGAGTACAACCACACGATTCGCCAGATCTACATGAACGGCAACCCGCATCCCGAGGGGCACATCGACTGGTGGATGGGCGACTCGCGCGGGCGCTGGGACGGCAACACTCTCGTCATCGACAGCGTCGACTTCGGCGAAGAGACCTGGTTCGATCGCGCGGGCGACTATCATAGCGACGAGCTGCACGTTGTCGAGCGGTATACGCCGATCAGCCCGTATCACCTGCGGTATGACGTGACCATTGAGGATCCGAAAGTCTTCACGCGTCCGTGGAACATCAGCGCCATTCTCTACCGGCGGATCGATCCGAACGTCGAGCTGCTCGAGTACGAGTGCTACGCGTATCAGCTCGAGAACGAGTTCACGAAGAAATGAAAACCATCATTCCGATTGTCTTGATTCTGATGCTGCCTGCGCTGGTGAGTGCGCAGGCGATCTTCAATCCGAAGGACTGGCCGGAGGGGAAGGAAGGTCCCGGCGCGAAGGCGTGGGCCGGGGTGCGCGCCAAGCTGCCTCCTTTCACCGCACCGCGCACACCGGACGGTCAGCCCGACCTGCAGGGGCGCTGGGGCGGCACCTGGAGCGGCGATCAGATTGAGGAGATTCCGAAGTTTCTCGACGTGACGACGCCGCCGTGGGAAAGCTGGGTTTCGGATCCAGCCGACGGGAAGCTGCCGTACAAACACTGGGCGCTCGCCGAACGCATCGCGCATCGCGAAGGGCTGGGACGCGAGGTATGGTCGAAGGACCCTTCGATACACCTTTATTACGACCCGCAGGCGTTCTGCATGAAAGCCGTGCCGCGCTACTCGCAGCGCGGCTACGAACTGGTGCAGACGAAAGACACCGTCATCATGATGCTGAACTGGGGACACATCTATCGCGTGATCCCGCTCGACAATCGTCCGCGTCCGTCGGCGGATACGCGGATGTGGATGGGGAGCGCGCGCGGTCATTTCGAGGGCGACACGCTCGTCATCGAGACGACGAACCTGAATGGCAAGATGTGGCTCGACAGCGCGGGCAACTTCATCGGGCCGAACGCGAAGGTCAGCGAGCGCATCCGCCTGGTGAGCGCGACGCAGCTCGATTACTCGGCGACGATCGATGATCCCGAAACCTTCACGCGCCCCTTCACGCTCAACGCGCCGCAACGTCGTCAGCGCGCGGCCGATGAGAAGGATCCTTACGCCGCGGAATCGTGGGAGCATGCGTGCCACGAGGGAAACGGCGAGCACGAGCAGCAGATCAAGCAGCTGGGGTTCAAGTGGTACCTGCCGCCGGCTTCGCCGGCGAAGTAGGGCGGGTAGGTAGGTTCTCGAGGCCGTAGGGCGAGGCATGAGCTTTGCCGTGCGCATCTGGCATTCGAACTCGCGTCTCAAACGCGCCGCTCCGCTTTCTCGGTCGCGGTAAACATCGTTGAAGGTTGCGCCCGCGATCATGAAAAGGAACAGCTTCAATTTCTCAATACTGCTCGCGCATCGCTTGCGGAGGTCGGCTACTGTCTCCACGTGGCGCGGCGGCTTGATTACATCAACGACAAACAGCTCGAAAAACTGGAAGTGAAGGTCAGGCAGACGAGTGCGGCGCTGAACGGATACATCCGGTCGATTCGAACTGGCGTTACGCCATCGAGACCAGCATGACCAATAGGTAGGCATTACCCACCAACCCTACCCGCCTTACCCCAACCACCTCACCCGCCCCACCCGCCCTACCCGCCCTACCTGCGCTGCGCAGCAGCGCGCGCCTGGTCGAGACCATCGCGCGCGGCGGCGAGCGTCGGATAAAGAAATAACGCCTCCGAGAAGCGCTTTTCGGCCGCCACGGCGTTGCCCGCGCGCAGCTCCATCGATCCCAGATTCATCAGGATCGCCGGTGAGCGCGGTGCAACCTTCAGGGCGGCCTCGAACGCCTGCCGGGCGCGATCGGTGTCGCCGAGCGAGTCGTAGGCAATTCCCAGCAGGTTGGCGTTGCGGGCGGCGTTCTCCTTGTCCGCGCCGGTTGACGCGAGTGATTCACCGAAGACCGCCGCCTGCTGGAAGTTGCCGCGCAGGTGGGCGAGACGCATCTGGGCATAGAGCGTCACAGGCCGCGTCGCGCCCGTGCGGACGAGCAATACGGTCAACTGCTCGAGTGCGGACTCGTTGCGATCGTCGGCGAGCGTGGTGGCGAGCTGCTCGAGCGCCCGGTCGTTGGACGGATCTAGCGCGGCGGCGCGCTGCGCGGCGGTGACCGCACCCTTCGCATCGCTGCGTACGGTCAGCACCCGCGACAGCTCCACCTGCACGATCGCCGAATCGCGCTGCGACGCGCGTCCGCGCAAATACGCTTCGGCGGTGTCGAGATGACCGCTCGCCGCGGCGGCCGCGACGTATCCGGCGAGCGCGTCGGCATCGTCTGGCGCGCGCACGAGAGCCTCCTGCGAGTCCTCGAAGGCGAACTGGGACGAATCGGCCCTCATCTGCATCGCCGCGCGATTCCGCCAGTTCTCCGCGTCCGCGGCGGCTCGCGATGCGGCGACGGCAGGCGGCGCCTGCGTGTGCGCGGCAAGCGCGCGAAGACGCTCGTTGTTGGCGTTCTGAAATCGGCCGTAGATGGCGCGCGGCGCGGAGTACTCCAGGGCCAGGCGATCGTCGGACTGCACGGGCGCGCCGGACGCGTACGCCCGTAGATCTCTCCCTTGCGCCACGAACAACGACAGCACGCTGAACGGATCGCGCGCCTCGGCCTCCGCGAGATCGGCGGCCACGCCCCGCCGGTTCCATGCAGCCATTACTCCCATGTCGAGCGCGCGCAGCGGGGAGGCCGATCCGATCAGCAGCAGGTCCGACTCGCCAACCAGCCATGCGCTGCCGTCGGGAAACTCCGACAGGAAGGTGGCGACGATCGAGCGGAGGTCGGCGTCGCTGATGTTATAGGTGTGCGCCCACTGGCAGAGGATGCCGCCTGGGCGCAGCCGGCTGCGCGCGGCCGCGAAGAACTCGCGCGTGAAGAGCGTCGACACTCCCGCCATCCACGGATTCGACGGCTCGGAGATGATGACGTCGTACTGCTCGCCGGAGAGCAGCAGGTGCGAGCGGCCGTCGCCGACGATGAGCCGGGTGCGCGGGTCGCGCAGCGCATCGTGGTTCTCGCTGGCGAACGCATTCGATGCCGCGACCACTTCGGGAGAAATTTCCGAGACGACCGCGCGATCGATCGGATGTGTCAGCGCCGCGCCGAGTGTCACGCCGCTGCCGAGGCCGATGATGTAGACACTGCGCGGGTTGTCGTGCAGCAGCAGCGGCAGGTGGGCGAGCAGCTTCTGCGTCAGCATGTCCCCGCCGGTCGAGGCGTCCACCTTGCCGTCGATCGCCAGTGAACGCACGCCGATCAATTCCTTCACCGACACGGTTCCGGCCGCCCCTTCGCGGTAATACGTCAGCTCGCCGGTATCGAGCGCGGTGGCGATATCGCCGCGCGCGAGCATGGGCGCCAGCCGATATGCGCCGCTGGCGAGCCGCGTGTGATTCCACGCCGGCGACAGCAGTGCGAACGCGATTGCCGCCACGCCGGCTGCAACCACCGCAAATCGGTAGCGGAGGCCGGGTCCTTTGGGACCCGGCAGATTGCCCGTGCGCAGCATGACAAATGCGCCCGCGAGCACGGCGAGGATCGACGCAAGTCGGAGCGAGTTCTGCAGGCCGACCAGCGGAATCAGCAGGAAGCTGCCGGCAAGCGCGCCGGCAATCGCGCCGGCCGTGTTGGCGGCATAGACAACGGCCGCGGCACTCGCTTCGGAATTCCCCGGCGCATCCGGAAGGATGCGCCCTGCCGAGGCCGCGGCAATCGCGAACGGAAATGTGGCGCCGAGCGCGATCGTCATCGGCAGCTGCATCGCGATCGCGATGCCGACATCGAGCGCGAACACCGACCTGAAGCTCGCATCGGCACGTCCGGCCGTTGCCGCGATGACGATCGGAAGCTGATCGACGCGCGACGCGGCGAGCATTGCCGCCGTTGCCGCCGCGATCATCGCCACGCCGAGCCACACGCCGGGATGCGTCGTCCGCCTCACGAGCCTCGCCGCAACCGCGGATCCGATTGCCAGCCCCGCGATGAACGCCACCAGCATCGCGCTGAATGCATACGTCGTCGGCCCGAGCGTCACCGCGAGGACACGCGTCCAGGTCACTTCGTAGACGAGGGCGACGAAGCCCGAGATCGCGATGGTGGCTGCGCCTGTCGTCAGGTGCGAAGGGTGCGAAAGGTGCGAAAGGTGCGAAGGGTGCGAAGGGTGCGTCCGAGGGTGCGAAAGCCTCTGAGGTGCGGGTGTTCTCGAGCTGAGTGCCAAAGCGCCGGTCGCTGCGACCAGATTCAGAATCAATCCCACGAGCGTCGTCCCGAACAGGCCAAGTGACGGGAGCAGCACGAATCCTGTCAGCGCGGCACCGACTGCAGCTCCTATCGTATTTGCCGCATACAATTCGGCAGCCGCACTCCCCGCACCTTCGGACGCACCTCTCGCACCTGTCGCACCCCTCGCACCTTTCGCACCTTTCGCACCTTCTCGATCGCCCACTGCCACCACACCAATCGGAAAACTCGCGCCCATGGCGGCCGCAGGGAGCGCAATCAACACGACCGAGGCGATGAAGCGGATGGCGCCGAACAACGCCCCACCGCTTCCATCGGCATACGCCCAGGCGAGGAGCGGGCGCATGGCGCCGAGCGCGAGGGGCATCGCGAGCGCGCAGAGTGCAATCGCCGTTTCGAGCGCCGCATAGGTTCGCAGCGCTCCCTGACGCGTGACGTCGCGCGACACCCGGCCGCCGATCCATGCGCCCGCCGCGAGGCCGCCCATGAACGCCGCGAGCACCGCGCCGACCGCCGCGGTCGTGTGGCCCATCGACAGGGTGAGCAGCCGCAGCCACGCCACTTCGTAGAGAAGCGCGGCGGCGCCGGACAGGAGATACAGAGACGTGAACAGCCGGGCGCGCAAGGGCAACATGCTATGGTATGGCGCTATGAAGAAAGTCATCGGCGCGCTGGCTGTCAGTTGTGTCCTCGCGACCGCGGGGGCCGTGCTCGTTCGCGCGGCAGGCATGCCGCTCTGGGCATACGGATACGTCGATCCGCCGCCGGCCGATTCCGACTACTCGAAGAAGTGCACCGTGCAGCGCCCCGTGGACTGCGCGCGCGGCGGTACGCCGCCTGACGACGGGCGCAAGCGGACGCTGCCGGGCGGCACTGGTGAGTGGACGGTCACGGAGATCGCCAACGACTACGGTCCGGTGGACTGGTATCCCGGCGACCATCCGAAGATGCCCGACATCGTTGCGCACGGCGACAAGGCCCGAGGCATCCGCGCCTGCGCGCTCTGCCACTTCCCGAACGGCACGGGCAAGCCGGAGAACGCGCCCGTCTCGGGCACGTCGGTCCAGTACTTCATGAACCAGATGGCCGACTTCAAGAACGGTCTTCGCCACACCTCGGACAAGAACAAGGCGAACGCGTGGGAGATGCCGCTGATGGCGGCGGCCTTGACGCCGGAAGAGGCGAAGCAGGCGGCCGAGTACTTCGCCGCGGTCAAGTACTACCCGAAGAACAAGGTCGTCGAGGCAGACGTGATCCCGAAGTTCGCGCCGAACGCGAACAACCTCTTCCTGCCCGCGGCCGGCAGCAACAAGGTGCCGCTCGGCAACCGTCTCGTCGAGATGCCGGACGATCCGGACGATGCGCAGAACATCCGCAACCCGCACTCGCCGTTCACGGCGTACGTGCCGCCGGGCACGCTGAAGAAAGGCGAGATGCTCGCGACCACGGGCGGCGACGGCAAGACCATCCGCTGCGACGTCTGTCACGGTCCTGGACTGCGCGGGCTCGATCCGGTGCCCGCGATCGCCGGCCGTCAGGCGAGCTACCTCGCGCGGCAGCTCTACGACATGCAGATCGGCACGCGCCGCGGCCTCTGGAGCCCGCTGATGAAGGATGTCGTCGCGAAGCTCACCGAGGACGACATGATGGCGCTCGCGGCGTACGTGACATCGCTCTCACCACAATGACCGTTGCCGAGACGGCGTCGGAGCTTCGGACCGTCGCGAACAGCTTCTCGAAGGAGCTGCTGGCGGCCGATGCCCGCGCCGCCGCGCGCCGGCCTCGCCCTGACGGCTGGTCGGCGAAGGAAGTGCTTGGCCACCTGATCGATTCAGCCGCGAACAATCATCAACGCTTCGTGCGCGCGCAGGAGACCGACAGCCTCCAGCTGCCTGGATACGAACAGAACCACTGGGTTGCGTCGCAGGGTTATCAGGATGCCGACTGGCCGCACCTGGTCGCGCTCTGGACCCACCTCAACCTGCATCTTGCGGACGTGATGGCCCGCATCCCGCCGGCCAGCTACTCCGTCCCATGCGTCATCGGCGATTCGCAGCCGATGACGCTCGAATCGATCGTCGTCGACTATCTGCGCCACCTCGAGCACCACATGGCGCAGATTCGCGAGCGGCTCTAAAGGCGCTCGGCCATTTCTCGCGTAGTGGCGTCTAAGAGCAACAACACCGGATGCGCGTGTCCGCCTGGACCGCCGCCACCCTGGCAGGGATCCTTCTGACGGCCGGAGTTTGCCTTTCATCCGCTCAGACGATTTCCTCCGGGGACGAACCGGCCGCTGCCGACAAGGCCGGTAAAGAGATTCACGCCCTGCGCATCACCAGCGGCACGAGCATCCGCGTTGACGGCCGCATCGACGATGAAGCGTGGCAGCGCGCGCAGATCATCTCGGACTTCCAGCAGGACGATCCCGACAACATGGCGGCGCCGACGGAAACGACGACCGTACGCGTGGCCTACGATGATCGCTACATCTACATCGCGATGGAGATGCTCATGCACGATCCATCGCAGGTGCGCGACGGCCTCGCGCGGCGCGGCAGCGCGCCACCCAGCGACAAGGTGTATCTCGGCTTCGACACCGCGCACGATCATCAGAACGCGTACATCTTCGAAGTCAACGCCTCCGGCGTGCAGAACGATTACCTGCA
>QHWQ01000291.1 GCA_003222635.1 Acidobacteriota bacterium
GCGCTCGAAGAGACGGTTACCGTGCTCGGCGACAAGGCGATGCAACGGCTCCAGCGAGGCGCGGTTGCTGGCGTGGCTGCCGCACCTGCGCCCGCCGCGCCCGTCGATCTGCCGCGACGGTACAACGGCCACTTCAACACCGAGGCCTACGACCATCTTGACGAGAATCCGTTCCTTCGCGTCGGCGACGAACCGCTGTCCACCTTCTCGATCGACGTGGACACCGCGTCGTACGCCAACGTCCGGCGATTCCTCAGGGATGGCTCGCTGCCGCCAGCGGGCGCCGTGCGCATCGAGGAGTTGATCAACTACTTCCGTTATTCGTATCCGCAGCCGTCAGGTGACGCGCCGTTCTCCATCACGACCGAGCTCGCCGAGTGTCCGTGGAATCCGCAGCATCGTCTCGCATTGATTGGCCTGCAGGGACGCGAGCTCGCCGACGAGGACGTGCCGGCGCGCAACCTGGTGTTCCTGCTCGACGTGTCCGGCTCGATGAACGAGCCCGACAAGCTGCCGCTCGTCCAGCAGGCGATGCAGATGCTCGTCAACGTGCTCACCGCGCGCGATGGCGTCGCCATCGTCGTCTATGCGGGAGCGAGCGGGCTCGTGCTGCCGTCGACTCCCGGCAGCCACAAGGAAGTGATCAACGCGGCCCTCGCTAACCTCAGCCCCGGCGGATCCACGAACGGCGCGGCGGGCATCCGTCTCGCCTACGCGGTGGCGCGCGAGCACTTCATCGATGGCGGCGTCAATCGCGTGATTCTCGCCACCGACGGCGACTTCAACGTTGGCGTGACGAATCAGGACGAGCTCGTGCAGCTGATCGAACGTGAGCGCGCCACCGGTATCTTTCTCTCGGTGCTCGGTGTGGGAACCGGCAACCTGAAAGATTCGACGATGGAGAAGCTGGCGGACAAGGGGAATGGCAACTACGCGTATCTCGATTCGCTGCACGAGGCGCGCAAGGTGCTGGTGCATGAAGCCGGCGCAACGCTCGTCACGATCGCGAAGGACGTGAAGATTCAGGTGGAGTTCAATCCTGCCGCGGTCGCCGGCTATCGGCTGATCGGGTACGAGAATCGCCTGCTGCAGAATCAGGACTTCAACGACGACACCAGGGACGCTGGAGACATCGGCGCGGGACATTCGGTGACCGCGCTCTACGAGATCATCCCTGCGGGAGAAAGCGTGGAGACGCCGGGCATCGATCCGCTGAAGTATCAGCGGCCGACGCAGCGGACAGGCGCTGCGGCGTCCGATGAGCTGATGACCGTGAAGCTTCGCTACAAGGCGCCCGATGGCGACACGAGCCGTCTTGTCTCGAGGGTGATGCACGTCCAGCCGCAGCCAATGAGCGCGAACATCGGCTTCGCGTCGGCCGTGGCCGAGTTCGGCATGGTGCTGCGCAAATCGAAGCATGCGGGCAACGGCAGCTTCGAGGCGGCGGCCGCGCGTGCGCGGCGGTTCAAGGGAGAAGATCTCGAAGGCTATCGCGGGGAATTCGTGAGCCTTGTGGAGCTTGCCGATCAGCTCCGCTGATAGGACAAGGACGGCGCGCCGGTCACGCGTCCGGCGCACCAAACGCCCGGTACGTGCCATCCGTGCCCTTCGTTGGATCGATCAAGGCGGTGGATCAGGGTGACGTCGGTCCTCAAGACTTCATGACCCTGCGGAACGGAGACCGTGCGATTACGGACTCGGTGGCGGTCAAATCACAGAACTCGAACGAGGAGGCGCTGGCGTGGTTTCGATTCAAGGGGACCGCGCCTTCATTCGTCGACGGCCGGAACATCGTGGACCTTACGGACGTGCAGGATGAGTCGCCGACGGGTGGAGTGTTTCAGGATGTGCGACCGCACAGACATTCACGGGCACCCGGCCGATCGCGGCGGTGACGGCGGAACAATCGCACATCACGTTTCGGGCGTCCGGACAGACCAACGCGAGTGGAAATCGACGGCGATCCCGCTCCGAACCAGTCGATACTCATCGACAACGTCTCGATCCGCGTGTATTGCCCGCTGGGCATCTTCTTCTGTTCCTCGCGATCCCTTACAATTAGGAGGGTCGTCGGAGGAGCGTCCGGCGACCAACTTCCTGATCTCAGCCGTTGAGGGGGCGAATTTGGCTTCGACGGGGGTGCGAGATCGCGGGATGCATGCCGAGCACCATTAACTCGTTAATCTGATGGAACATCCGTTAACTGCGGATTCTCAGTACGCTCTCGCTGCTTAATAAGCAGTGACGTTCGCCTTGACCTCGCCTGGTGGTTGAGGGCCGAACGCCATTAAACAGGCTGGTGGCCGCGCGGCGCCTCGGCGCGTGGCTGCGAGATGTTCCGGGGCTAAGGCCTGGCGGTACTTAGCCGTTTCCACACGTCGGGCCCGACAATAACGAAGCGGACACGCATGTAGAGTCCCACGACGACGCGCTTTCGGACGCGGGTTCGACTCCCGCCGCCTCCACCACTTTTCCTAGGAAATCGGCATTGTCAGGGCCGATTTCCCGCCGCCTCCAGTATTTCTCCACGACTCGATCGATTGTGGGGTCCGGCTTCAGACCATCGAGCAACCGGATCGCCGCATCGAGCGCCGCCGGACTCAAGTGCATGTAGCGCTGCGTCGTGTCCAGATCTTGGTGTCCGGCCAGTTCCTGGATTGCCCTCGCCGGCGCGCCACGCATTGCCAGATGCGAACAGAACGTGTGCCGCAGGATGTGAACACCAGGCTTGACGTTCGCGCGTCTGGCGACCCGGCGCATCATCACCTGAACCACCTTCTGCGTGAGCGGTTGCCCCTGCCCATCGCAAAGGACCCGCGCTCCGCGCAGATGTCGCGCCTGGCGGAGCGCTTCCGTCAGACGCTTCGTGAGCGGCACATACCTCAGCCGCCCACCCTTCGGCACTGTCACATGACCCTTCCATTCCGACCGGGCCACGCACAGTTGCCGCTTGTTCAGGTCCACGTCCGTCCACTCGAGCGCCATGATCTCGCCGCATCGCATCCCCGCCTCGCCGCCAAATAGCACGACGAGATAGGTCTGCAAATCGCTTCGAGCTGCCTCCACGAGCCGCTCGTACTCCTCGAAGTCGTGGAAGCTCGCGGCACCCTTCGTCGTTGGCAGCATCTTGATCGAACAGGGGACGGTTTCGATCACGCCCCAGTCGACGGCTGTTCTCAACATCACGCTCAGGACCGCCAGCACGTTGTTAGCGGTCTTTGCGGCGCGATGTCCGAGCGCCGACTTCAGATGCTGGACGTCCTCGGTCTGGATCGCATCCAGCCGCTTGTTGCCGAGCAGCGGGATCAGGTGAACGCCCAGAATCGATTTCTTCGAGGCAATCCCGCTCGGCTTCAGACGATTCGCCTTCGCGTATCCATCGACGAAACGCGGGGCGAATTCCTTGAGTGTGGGTTTCTCCTGCACCTCCTCTTTCTTGGCCGGCTTTGGTTTGCCATGCACCAGCAACACTCGCTCGCGTGCCTCGGCCCAACGCTGCGCTGCGGTCTTGCTGGTCGACGGCGCCTTCTTGCGTTCTCGAATGAGGGTTCCATCCGGAAGCTCGATCCGGATGTCGACCTCCCAGCCGCCGTTGATGTATGGACGAATCGTGACGCTCATCGCTGTTCACTCCTCAGCGACGACGCCGACTTCTGACTACGGTCAGGAGCGTCGGAACGGATCGCGTTCCCGAGACAGGTGCGCGATCAGGTCCCTCGTGCAGCTCGATGCAGTCGGACACAGTGCGACGATTCCAGCGCCTCATCGCTGCACCTCCCACCGACGCGATGACGCGAACGAACGGAGCGCGGTGTCCCGCGCCATCACGTAATCGCGAGACACGGGATCGCTGCAGCCGTCGTCAAGGCCGTCAGCCCCGCGTAGCGGGGTCGGAGCACAGCGGAGAGCCTTGACGACGGCGAGGCGAGCCCGATGATGACGCGCGTGATGGCGCTGCAGTGCCGCTGGACACGGTGAGATCAGCGACGGCATACACAACCTCCGGTTGAGAGCCAACGCGCGTCCGGCGATGCACGCTGAATGCGTCGCCTGGGAACTGCGCGTGTGCGGCCGGGCCTGAAGCCGTGCACGCAATCACGAAGCGTGGATACCGACGTCCCCTGAGAGGGACCGTCAAAGCTCCACATCACCATGGCGGTGGTGCGGAGGGTGTGGCCAGGACGGCCACGAGCGAGGTTCGTTCATCGTGAACCTCGCAACGATTCCTGTCAATACCTCGTTGGGTCGTTTCGACTCGATTCACGGACGAGTCGCGTGCGCGGGCGTATAATCCGAGCAACTGAGATGGAGTTCTCCCGCATCACCATCGACCCGACGCGCATGGCAGGTGTGCCCTGCATCCGCAACCTGCGCATCCCGGTTGCGACCGTGATCGACATGGTCGCGGACGGGATGACCGACGCGGAGATCCTGCAGGCGTACCCCGACCTCGAGAACGCCGATATCAAGGAAGCCCTCCACTTCGCTGCCGAAGCCGTCCGCGAGCGCGAGCTCCCGCTCCTCTCGGATCGGTGAAGTTCCTCATCGACAACGCTATTTCTCCGAACGTCGTCGCGCTGCTTCGCGCGGCTGCACACGACGCCGTCCATGTTCGGGAGCGAGGCCTCGCCGCAGCTACCGATGCAG
>QHWQ01000227.1 GCA_003222635.1 Acidobacteriota bacterium
CGATGGTGTCGGCGCTGGTCAGGAACAAGGATCCGAAGTTCGAGATCTGGGAGCAGGCGTGCCATGAAGGCAACAAATCCGTTGAAGATCAACTTGGCCTGGGCATGAAGCCCTTTCGAGGAGCAACCCCACGATGAAGAAGCTCTTTGCACTTGCCGTCACGGTCTGCGCCATGGGTCTGTACGTCGGGCTCGGCGCGCAGGGCGCCATACCGCGCTACGTCTACGACCCGGGCTGGCCGAAGCAGCTGCCCAGCAAATGGAAGATGGGCGGCGTCACCGGCCTCGCGGTCGCGCCGAATGACGACACGGTCTGGGTGTACGACCGGCCGAACGATCTGACGAACCTCGAGCTCGAGGCGGAGACCGGCACCTCCGATTGCTGCTCGCGGCCACCGTCGATGATCCATATCGCGAAGGACGGCACCGTGCTCGGATCGTTCGACGCGCCGCAGGGGCACGGGATGGACGTCGACAGCAAGGGCTTCGCCTATCTCGGACAGAACACCGTCCGCAAGTACGACACGAAGACCGGCAAGCTGGTTGGCGAGATCCCTCACAGCCCGGAGCTCGAGAACGGCGGCAAGTTCGGTCCCGCGGAGATGCCGCAGCACACGCCGGGCGTCGGCGGCCAGGGACCGGTCGCGGGCTTCCTGCCTCCGCCGCCGGGAGCAGCAGGACGCGGCCGCGGCGGACGCGGGGGCAACGGCGGTGATGCCGCGGCGCAGGCGGCGGCACGCGACGCGTTCCGCAAGAAGTACCCGCCGACGACGCCGATGATCGTCGGCGGCATCGAGGAGATTCGCGTCGACGAACCGAACAACGAGGTGTATGTCGCGGACAACTATCTCGGCGGACGCGTGATGGTGTTCGACATGAACACCTTCGCCTTCAAGCGCGGATGGGGCGCGTACGGGCACAAGCTGTCGGACATCTCGACCGATCCAGCCGACCGTGAATTCGCCGCCGGCAAGCCGCCGAAGGAGTTCCGCGGCCACCTGACGTTGAACATTTCGAATGACGGACTCGTTTACGCGGCGGACCGAGCGGCCGAACGCATCGACGTCACCACGCGCGAGGGCAAGTTCGTGAAGTCGTTCACGATGACGGCGCCGGGCACGAAGCGCAACGATTCCGATCGCGGCGCGGCCGGCGGCGTGGCGTTCTCGCCGGACAAGGCGCAGCAGTATCTCTACATCTGCGACATCAAGAACAACACCATCTGGTTCCTGAATCGCGACGATGGAAAGATCGCCGGCCGGCTGGGAAGCATGGGCGAGGGGGGAGGCCAGTTCTTCGGCCTCCACATGATCGCGACCGATTCGAAAGGCTACATCTACACCGGCGAGGTGTTCGCCGGTCAACGCGTCCAGCGCTTCGTGCCTGCCGATAGCAATCGCGGCAAAGCGATCGAAGCGCTGGCTCGCGTTCAGTAGATCAGCGTGAGCTCCGGGAGCGCCGGCGGCCGCCGGCGTTCCCGCGCACGCCGCCACGCGACCGATCATGGGCGGTTGCCCGCGACGTGCCGTTGCCGCGCGATCCGCCGCGCGCCGAGGCGACCATCCCCCGCGCGCCACGCCGCGCCACGCGGGGCATCTCTTCTTCTTCGCTCTCGCCTGTCCCCATCAACGCCTCGCGATTGACCTCGGACTTGGCGATGTCAGTCAGCTTCTCGTCGGCAGCCTTCTCTTCGTCGAGCGTCTGCCCGAGAAGCTCCTTCGCCTTGTCGTTGCCGAGCATCTCGGCGAAGTAGGCGAGCGTGCCGTAGGCGGCAATCTCGTAGTGCTCGGCGCGCTGCGCGCCGGCGATGAGCGCGGCGTCGAGGACGGGGCCTTCCAGCTCTTCCATCGCCGACTTGCCTTCCTCAATGATGCCCATCAGCCCGTCGCATTTCTTTCCACGCACGGATTCGCCGACGGTGCGGAATACCTGCTCGAGGCGCTGCACATGCCGCTCCGTCTCGCGCAGATGGCTCGTGAACGCGGCGCGCAGATCCTCGTTCTCCGCGGCCTTGGCCATGCGCGGAAGCGCCTTGGTTAACCGCTTTTCGCCGTCGTACGCGTCGCGAAGTTCTTCGACGAACAGTTCCTGTAACGATTTCGCTGCCATGTGAGCTCCAGTTCTGCTGATCCGTTGATCCGCGCGGCTTGATGCATGGCGGATGCCGCCCGCCTTCGCGCTGCGCGTTGTTCTGTCTCGCCCTTCGGTGCGTTGTGTCTGGTGTGTTCCGTCTTTCGTTCAACATGATGACGATCGCGGCCGCGTTCGCCGCGACGTGCGCAGCGGCCGCCGCGCAAACTCCGGCTCAACAGACGCCGCCGAAACCACCGCTGCCCAATCGCGCCAACAACCTGTTGCCATCGTGGCTGCGTGTGCGCGGGGAATTCCGCGAACGCGCGGAAGGCGCCGAGAACGCCGGCTTCAACGATGCGCGCGACGATCTGTATTACCTGTCGCGTCTCCGCCTGAACGTCTCAACGACGAGCAAGTACGTCGTCGCCACCGTGCAGGCGCAGGATGCGCGCGTCGCGCGGAAGACGGTCGGCCCCACGGGCGCGCCGTTCAAGGCGGCGTTCGACCTCCGCCAGGCGTACGCCGACATCGGAACGCCGCGCGCGCCGGTCGTCGCGCGTGTCGGCAGACAGGAGCTCGGCTTCGGGGATCAGCGGCTGCTCGGCGCATCGAACTGGACCAACGCGGCGCGCACCTTCGATGCCGCGCGCGTGACGATTCGCTCCACATCGGCGCAGATCGATCTGTTCGGCGCCTCGCTCGTTCGCATCCTCGATGGCGAGTTCGACCGGAGCGGCAACGGCAACCGCCTCGCCGGCGCGTACGTGAGCACCACGAAACTCGTTCCACGAGCGGCCGTCGAGCCGTACGCGTTCTACCGCCGCGACGTCCCGACGAGCCTGCGGCAGCTGACGTCAGGCGTGCGGCTCGCCGGCGCGCTTCCCGCGGCTGTTGAGTACAACGTCGAGATGGATGTGCAGACTGGCACGGCCGGCACCAACGCGATTCGCGCGTGGGCGGGACACTGGCAGGCGCGACGCGCGTTCACGCGGCGGCTCCAGCCGCGCGCCAGCGGTGAGTACAACTTCGCCACCGGCGACAGCAGTCCCACGGATGGCACGCGCGGCACCTTTGATCAGCTCTACGCGACCAGTCACGACAAGTACGGGCTGGCGGATCAGGTCGGCTGGCGCAACATCCACGACATGAGGGTGGGCATCGACTTCATGCCGCTCCACGCGACACTCGTGACGGTCAACCATCACTCGTACTGGCTCGCGGAAAAGCGCGACGGCCTGTATGCGGCCAACGGCGCGCTGCTCGCGGGTGTCGCGTCAGGCGCCGCACGCGCACGCGTCGGCGAAGAAGTCGATCTGCAGGTCGCGCGGCCTCTCACACCGCAGCTCGCGCTGGCCGCCGGCTACTCGCACCTGTTCGCCGGACCGTTCTTGAAGCAGGCGACGCCGGGCCGTTCCTACAGCAGCCCGTTCCTGATGCTCACCTACGTGTTCCTTGCGGAGAAGT
>QHWQ01000092.1 GCA_003222635.1 Acidobacteriota bacterium
GCTCTTCCAGGTCGGCACCACCGACTACGATGCTCTCATCCTCGATCTGATGCTGCCGCGCGTCGATGGGATGGCCGTCTGCCGGTCGATTCGCGAGAGCGGCAACGTGTTGCCCATCCTGATGCTGACCGCGCGCGATGCCGTGGAATCGCGGATCGAGGGGCTCGACTGCGGCGCGGACGACTATCTCGTCAAACCCTATGACTTCGGCGAGCTGCTCGCGCGCCTCCGCGCCGTCATCCGGCGGGGACGCCGGCCGGTGCTGCCCGATCGGCTCGTCGTCGGTCCTCTCGTCGTGGAAACACGCAGCCGTCGCGCGCGCGTGCGCGGCGCGGAGCTGGCGCTGACCGCGAAAGAGTATTCGTTGCTCGAGTACCTGGCGCGCCGCGCGGGCGACGTTGTCAGCCGCGGCGACATCGCCGAGCACGTCTGGGACGAGCACTACGATCCGTTTTCCAACGTGGTCGACGTCTACATTCAGCGCCTGCGCCGCAAGCTCGAGATAGCGGGCGAGGATTCGCTCATTCGCACGCGCCGCGGCGAGGGATACCAGCTTGCGGGAGGCGACACGTGAACCGGCATTCGCTGCGCGCGCGGCTGACGCTCTGGTACACCGTGACGCTCGTCGTGGTGCTGATGCTGTTCGCCGGGGATGTCCTCCTCGTGCAGCAGCGGCTCGGTCTCCGGCGAATGGATCGCGAGCTCGACACGGTGGAGGCCACGCTGGCGAACGTGTTTCGCGAGGAGCTGCGCGAGCTCGATGACCCGCCGACCGCGGCGATGGAGGCGCGCAACGACATCGCCTCGCTTGGCCCCGCGATCGCCATCCTCGATCGACGCGGGTCGCCGCTCGCCGTGCAACTCAACGGCCTGTCGCTCGACGAACTGGTCCCGCAGCGTGACCAGTCGCCGGTACGCACCGTCCGCGCCGGCGGCGTCGCATGGCGGGTGCATGCCCGAGCGGAACAGTTCGGGGACGTTGCGGCGACGTTCGTCATCGCCCGCCCGCTCACCGACATCGCACGCGAGCAGAACGAAGTCCGCGAAGCGGTGCTCGTCGTGATTCCGCTGGCGCTGCTGCTCGCCGGGCTGGGCGGGTGGTGGCTCGCATCGGTCGGCCTTCGCCCCGTGCGCGAGATGTCGCGGCGCGCGGCCAGCATTCCGCTCGGCGGCCTCGAAGACCTCGGCGCGCCGCCGCGAGATGCGGAGCTTGGCCAGCTGGCTCGCGCGTTCAACGGGCTGGTCGCCCGTCTCCGGTCGGCGCTGCAGACCCAGCGGCAGTTCATGGCCGACGCGTCGCACGAGTTGCGGACGCCCGTGTCGGTCATTCGAACGGCCGCGGACGTGGCGCTCAGCCGCGACCACCGTGAGGAAACGGAGTACCGCGAGGCGCTGGCGATGACTGGCGCGCAGGCCCGCCGGCTGGGCAGGCTCGTCGAGGACATGCTCGTGCTGGCGCGCGCCGACGCCGGCGCGTACCCGCTGCAGCCCGTCGATCTGTATCTCTCCGATGTCGTGGAGGAATGCCGGAGCCTCGTCGACGTACTGGCCGCCGAGCGGGGAATCACCGTGACGTCCTCTGGACCACGCGACGTTCCGGTCCGCGGCGACGAGGAACTGCTGCGGCGCCTGCTCGTCAACCTGCTGCAGAACGCCGTGCAGCACTCGCCACGCGGCGGCGCCGTATCGGTCGACGTGAGCCCGAACGGGTCACACGTCTACGTACGCGTCCGCGACAGCGGCGGGGGTATTCCCGAACCCGATCGCGCGCGCATCTTCGACCGTTTCGTCCAGCTGGATGCGTCCCGCCGCACCGAGGGCACAGGTCTGGGCCTGCCGATCGCCAAGTGGATTGCGGACGTCCACCACGGTTCGCTGTCGCTCGAATCGACGGGGCCGGCCGGCAGCACGTTCTGCGTCGTGCTGCCGCTCGCCGGCGCGCTCTAGGCGCAGTTATCGCGCGTTCATCCTCGCCGGGTTACAGTCGGCCGGTCTTCAACCACGAAAGAGGCTTGTTATGAGCAGACACGTGTTCGCGGCGGTGGTCATCCTCGCGGCAGCGCTGGCCGCGCCGGCCGTCTCGCAGGCACAGAGCTTCAAGGTCGAAAAGTTCGACATCAAGGGCGACGGCGGCACCGACTACGTCACCGTCGAACCGGCGACGGGACGCGTGTTCGTGTCGCGCGGCGACCACATGATGGTGGTCGAGGGCGCCACGGGCAAGGTGCTCGGCGACATTCCGAACACCCCCGGCGTCCATGGCGCCGGCATCGTCACCAAAGCGGGCCACGGATTCACGACCAACGGCGGCGACATGACGGTGACGATGTTCGACCTGAAGACGCTGGCCGTGATCAAACGCATCATGGTCGGTCCCGGTCTCGACGGCATCATGTACGACGAACCGGACGACAAGGTCATCCTGACGAATCACAGCCGTCCGATCGGCACGCTGACCGCGCTCGACCCGAAGACGGGCGACATCGTCGCCACAGTCGAGCTCGAGGACACGGCGCCGGAAGGTGCGGCCGCCGACGGCAAGGGACACATCTTCGTCAACAACGAAGGGAAGAACACGATTCAGGTGATCGACGTGAAAACCTGGAAGGCGACGGCGTCGTGGCCGCTCGTCGAGGAAGCTGGTCTACATCCCGAACGGGGCCGAGGGCAACGTGACGGTTGCGCATCAGGACTCGGCCGACAAGTACTCGGTGGTGGCGACGGTGACGACGTTCCCGGGAGCGAAGACGATCACGGTTGATCAGAACACGCATAACGTCTACCTGTTCCAGCCGGAACGAGGGCCGGCGCCGCCGCCGGCGCCCGGCACGCCGCCGCCGGCAGCGGGCGGCGGCGGGCGCGGTCGCGGTCCTCAAGGTCCGGTGATCGCGGCGTGGTTCATCAAGATCACGGGTTGATCACGGCGTTTGGCTGGCGTTACGCGTTTCGATATTAGGGGCCGGGCGATGTCTTGGTCGCCAGCACCGCGATATTGAGCATCGCGGGACCGAGCGTCCGGCCAAACGCATCCATACGGCGGAGCAGCGGCCACGTCGGGCGGAAGAGCGGCGGCACCAGATGGAAGCCGCGCATGTGGTCGATCCTTGCGTGCAGGCTGCCGAGGATGCGGCGGATCTCCCACCAACCCAGCCAGTTCTCATAGCCTTCGAAGGGGCGCAGCTTGAAGATGTGCGCGATGGTGGCCGAGAAGTGCCACGTCTGATTGGGAACCGTGACGAGCAGGCGTCCGCCGGGCCTGGTCACGCGATGGATTTCGCGCAGCGCGAGCTTCGGGTCGAGGGTGTGCTCGATGCATTCGGACGACATGACCAGATCGAAGGCGCCGTCGGTGAAGGGCAGCGCGCAGGCATCGGCGTTGACGCGGTCGCTGACCACCTTTCGCCGGGTCTGCTCGAGCAGCCGCATCGCGATGTCCAGTGACGTCACCCTGGCGCCGCGCCGCGCCGCCTCGCGGCTGAAGAAACCGCTGCCGCAGCCGACGTCGAGGACCGACAGCCCCTTCAGATCGGCCGGGCCGAGCAGTTCGTCGAACACGATTTCGAGCCGGCGGCGCACGTCGTAGGCGTTCGCCAGTTCGTCGAACCGATCCGCGATCGTGTCGTAGAAATACAGCTTCGGGTCGCGGGCGGGCATTCGGGATAGCAGGCTAATTATTCCACGGGGTCTGATAGGCTTTTGGCTCGATGGACAAGCGCACCCCTCCATTCGTCGTGTGTGCTGTGGCGGTGTTCGGCCTGCTGGCCGCGCACGCGCAGGCGCAATCGTCATCAGGCTGGATCAACGCGTACCGCGACACCGCGGCCCGGCTGATCAAGGCCGCCACGGCCGACGACTTCGCCTGGCAGCGGCTCGCCGAGCTCACCGATACCTACGGCAATCGCCTGAGCGGCAGCGAGAACCTCGGTCGCGCCATCGCGTGGGCCGCGGAGACGATGAAGAAGGATGGCCTCGACAACGTCCGCACCGAAAAAGTGATGGTGCCCAAGTGGACGCGGGGCCGCGAAAGCGCGGAGATCGTCGATCCGCCGCGGCACGCGCTCACCATCCTCGGCCTTGGCGGCACCATCGCGACGCCGCCCGGCGGCCTCGAGGCCGACGTGCTCGTCGTCGAAAGCTTCAACGAGCTGCGGATGCGCGCCGCGGATGCGAAGGGGAAGATCGTCCTCTTCAACGAACCGTTCACCAACTACGCGGACACCGTCAGCTACCGCACCGGCAGCGCGCGCGCCGGCGCGCAGGTGGGCGCGGTTGGGATTCTCGTGCGATCCGTCGGTCCGGTCGGTCTGCGGACGCCGCACACGGGCGCCGTGCAGTATCAGGCGGATCTGCCGCCGATTCCCGCGGCGGCGATATCGGGCGAAGATGCCAATCGCATCGCGCGGCTGGCTGCGCGCGGCCGCAAGGTGCGCATCCGGCTGTCGCTCGACGGGCACAGCGAGGCCGACGTGGAATCCGCCAACGTCATCGGCGAGATTCGCGGCCGCGAGAAGCCCGACGAGGTCGTCGTCCTCGGCGGCCACATCGACTCGTGGGACGTCGGCGCGGGCGCGTCCGACGATGGCGTCGGCTGCGTCATCACGTGGGAAGCGCTGCGCCTGATGAAGAAGCTCGGCATCCAGCCGCGGCGGACCGTGCGGCTCGTGCTCTGGACCAACGAGGAGAACGGCACGCGCGGCGCGGCCGCGTACGCGGACAAGTACGCCTCCACCGCGATGAATCATGTCTTCGCGCTCGAGGCCGACTCCGGCGTGTTCGAGCCGGCGCGCTTCGGTTTCTCGGGGAGCCTGGCCGCGCGCAACGTGATTCGCGACATTACCTCGCTCCTGTCGCCGCTCAACCTCGCGGAGACGATCTCGGGCGGCGGCGGTGCGGACATCGATCCCATCGCGCAGGCGGGCCGAGCGCCGACGATGGCCTACATGGGTGATCCGACGCGCTACTTCACGATTCACCACACACCCGCGGACACTGTCGAAAGAATCGCTCCGGAAGAAGTAGCCAAAGGCGCGGCGGCTATCGCTGTCGTCACCTATGTGATCGCTGAAATGCCGGACCGTCTTCCGAAATAGAGGTCCGGCGTGACGACCCCGTCCAACAGGCAACTTGCATTAACGGAGTTTGTGAAGCGAATTTGCTCATCGGGCAGCGGCACTTCACCGGGGCCCGGCACAGCGGTGTCATCGCGCTATTTCAGGAGCATTTCGTCAAGACGGGACTGATCTCAACTGAGGTCGCTCGTGCATTGCCGCGCGCGTTTGAGAAGCGGCAAACCAGCGACTATGGCGATCTCAGTGAACCGACGAGTAAGGAAGTGCTGTCGCTCCGCGACCAGGTGCAGGTGTTCGTGACAGCTTGTGAAATGCGTGGCGCGCGATTCGAGCTCGTGCCGACGAACTGAGAGTCGTCTGAAGCCTTCGCGTTCTTCGTGACCTTCGTGGTGAAGAAGTCTTCGTGGTGAAAGGAAGCTAGCGAAGTTCTGTAAGGGTCACGTTCAGAATGCGGGATTGCCGCGGGGCGTTCTGCCACTGTACGAGAATCGGGCTCTGATACGTCCCCTCGACGATGCCGGCGCGGCCATCCTCGCCTTCGGAGACCAGCAGATTCACCGAGCGCCGCATGCGGAAGAAGCGCGCGGCGGGGACCGCCAGGGTGCGCGCGAGCAGCTTCTCGACGACCGAGCCGCGCAGACGCAGCGTGTCGAGACCGGTATTCATCACCCGCACGAAGTCGTACTTCGCGTAGCCGAGCGTCTTGGCCGGCACCGCGCGCGGGTTCTTCATCGCGTTGCGGTACTGCTGCGCGACGAAGCCCAGCGGGTTCCGCAGCACCTCGGCCAGGTCGTACTTCATCAGCAGCGTTTCGTATTCGTTGACCGTCAGCGCCGAATGCCGTTCGGCCGGATCGAGGACGATCCGCAGCTGGCCCTTGCCGGCGCCCGTGCGCGCCACGAACTCCGCGAGCTGCGGATAGATTCCCACACGCGGATCCTTCAGATTGATCGAGTCGATCGGGTGATCGGAGACGGGTACCTCGATGCGCGTGCGGCCGACGATGCGCTGGGTGCGGAAGCCGATGACGCGAGTGAATCGGCGGCGCGGACGGCCATCGACGACGCCGTCGAGATCGACGAAGCAGACGGCTTCACCCTCGCGATTGGGATGCGTGACGCACGGCCGCAGGCCGCTCGCCATGAACGCCAGGTGCGAGTCAGCGTTCTTCGGCTCGCAGGTGCGCTGGATCGCGTCGAGGTCGGACCGGCGATCGAGCTGGTCGTGCTCGTAGCCGGCGCCTTCCGGAAAGATGGTGCGAAACGCGTCGACGAAGGTCGACACGTTCTGCTCCCGCAGGCGCGCCGAAATGCTGCGATCGAGGAAGCCGGCCGTCGTGTGCGACGACCAGTAGAGGCAGTTGGAGTACCCCGCGAGGGCCTCGTGTTCGGCGGCGAAACGCGACCTCAGTTCCACCACGTCGAAGCGCGCTTTCGGGGCTACCTCGAGCGTGAGGTCCAGGGGTTTGCCCGTCGTCATCAGGTCTCAACAGCGTAACATCTTTTTTGCAGGGGTGTCCCGAAGTGCGCTGGCCGCTCATCGTCCTGCTGATCGCAGGCGGAACCGTCGCGATCTTCTGGACTTTGCATCTGGTTTGGCACCTCCACAGCGTCTGGCGCATCCGCCGCGCCGGGCCGCGGCCGCTGCTGGCAACACGCCACCGCGTCTGGCACGACATCCACACCGACGAGGCGAACGACCTGCGCTACGGACCGGGGGGAGCCGCGTACGTCCCCGCCCCCCCATTCCACTTCGTGGAAGAGCTGATGACGGGGTCGCATCCGTGCGTCGCCATTCGCGACGCGAGCAAGCGCCTCTGGCGCGTGAAGTGGGGCCACGAAGCGAAGCCGGAAGCCTTCTGCGTCCGTTTTGCCGCCGCCTGCGGGTATTTCGCGGAGGTCACGCATTACATCGCGAGCGGACGCATCGACGGCGTGGACACGCTCACACGGGCGCGGGCGCTCGTCGGCGAGGACGGCGCCTTCACGGATGCGCGATTCGAGCTCGAGGATCGATCCGTCCGCATGCTCTTCGACGAGCACAGCTGGGCGTGGCACGACAACCCGTTTGTCGGCACGCGTCAGCTCGATGGACTGAAGATCGTCGTCATGCTGCTGTCGAACTGGGACAGCAAGGATCGGCGCGACGTCTCGCGCGGCTCGAACACCGCGATCTTCGAGTATCCCATCTCGCGCTTCGCGTCGGAGGCGCGCTATCTCATCACCGACTGGGGCGGGGCGATGGGGAAGTGGGGGACGACGGTCGTGTCGCGCGATCGGTGGGATGCGGCCGGCTTCGAAGCGCAGACGCCGTTCTTCGTCGCCGGCGCGCGCGACGGGGTTGTCGATTTCGGCTATCAGGGTCAGCGGTCTGAAATCGCGCGCGGCATTCCGGCGGAGCACGTGCGATGGTTCTACCGGAAAGCGCGCCGGATTACGGAACCGGCGCTGCGGACGGGGTTGCTCGCCAGCGGCGCGACCGAGGAAGAGGCGGCCCGATTCGCGCGCGCCATCCTGGCGCGAATCGACGCGCTGGGCCGAGTACGATAAGGGACGGCATGAGACGTCTGGCCCTCGTGGCCGCTGCGGTGCTGATCGCCGTTGGCCTCCTCCTGCTGGTCGTGCACACGCCTCCCGTCCGCCGTGCGGTCCTGCGCTACGTCGTCTCCGAAGTGCAGCGGCGCTATGCGATTCGCATCGAGGCGTCGCGGCTCGATTACAACCTCGCGGCGCTGACGATCGGCCTTGCCGACGTTCGCATCGCCGCGGAGCGGACACCGGATCGGCCATTCTTCGAAGCCAGTTATGTTCGCGCGGCCCTTGGTCCGCCTGAAGGCGGACACTACCTCTCGGTAGTGTCCGGCTTGAGCCGGACCGGCATCGCGTTCAGCGATGTCGCGGTCACCAATGGCCGCGTCCGGCTGATTCGCGATCGCGACGGCCGGATGAATCTTCCCGAATCGTCACAGACACCATCAGGCGAGCCGGCGCCGCTCGACATCGCGCATCTCTCCGCGCCGCAGTTCGTGGTCGACGTCACCGACGCGCAGAGCGATCTGGCACTCGCCATTCCGGGCCTCACGCTCGATATCGCGAAGAGCGGCGGACGGCTGACGCTCAACGCTCCGGCGACCGTGCGTGTGGCGAAGAGGCAGACGCGCATCTCCACCCTGGATGGCGGCGCCTCGTTCGATGGCCGCGCGCTGAAGCTGACGTCGGTCGCGATGCGGGCAGAGGAAGCCTCGCTGCAGATCGACGGCGTGCTGTCGATCATCGCGAAGGATCCAGGAATGGACCTGCACGTCACCGGCACCGCCGATGCCGCGCGCCTGGCGCGATGGGGCATGGACGAGGGCGAGCTGCCGCGCGGATCGCTCGCGCTCGACGTGCGCGCCAGCGGCCCGTTTGCTGGTCCCACGGTCGACCTTCGGGCGACCTCGCCTTCGATCGATGTGCCGCTCCCCCGCGGAGCCAAAGGCTCCGCGCCGCTCCTGACCGATGTCTCGGTCAACGCGCATGTGACGGCCGACGAGGCCGAGATCCGCGATGCCGGGTTGAGCGTTGCCGGCGGCCGAGTCAACGCGAAGGGACAGATCCCGTTCAATGCAGGCGACGCCCATCTCACGGGATCGTGGAGCGGGATCGACGCAACGACCCTGACGACAGCGGTCGCGGGCCCGGTTGAGCTCGCGCCGACCGGTGCGCTCTCCGGCGAGTTGAAGCTCGAAGGGCCGCTCGCGGAGATGTCGAAGTGGTCGGCGGATATCGCGCTGCGCGCCGAAGGCGGAGGCACGCGCCGGGGCCGACTCGCGATCCCAGGTAACGCGCGACTGCAGCTTGCGGACGGCCGCTGGCGCATCGAGGCACGTCACCGCATCGGCAACACGCTGCCCATCAGGATCGTCGCTGGTGGGGCGCTCGACGACAAGACCATCACCAACTCGACGCTCACCGGACAACTCGAAATTGTCGATTTCACGAATATCCCGCCGCTCGTCCGGATGCTGAGGACGGTTGGCCTCGTCGACGTCGATCCCAGCGCTCTATCCGCGGGCATCTTGTCTGGCGCGGTGAAGCTTGGAGGAAGGCTTGCGGCGCCGACGATCGATGCCGACATCAGTGCGGTCGACCTGGCGGGTAGCCAATTCAACGTTCGCGAGCTGCGTGCCACCGCGGCAGGCGAGGTGAGCACGCCGAAGCTGACGTTCCGCGTCGAAGCGCCATCCGCGGTCGTGGCGGACGAGCAATTCTCCGACCTGCGGCTTGGCGGACAGCTCAATGGCGACGTGCTGACCGTCGGCGCCTTCGAGGCATCACAGGCGGCCAACCCCGGCCGTCTGAGGCTGACAGGAACTTACAACCTTCGCACGGAGCAATACGACGCGAGGGCAGACGTCACGCAATGGACGTTGTCGCCCACAGCCGATCAGCCGCTGGCAGCCACCGTGGATGCGATGTTCACGGGAGCAGGTTCCCTCGATCAGCCACACGGCATGGGCACGCTTCGCGCGACCGGCGTGACTTTGAACGGAACGACGCCTGGTGATCTCGTTGCGGAAGTGCAGGTCGATGGCCAGGCGGCGAACATCAGTGCGCGTCTGCCACAGCTGGACTCGATCGTGACCGCACGCGTGAACGTCCATGAGCCGTATCAGACGAGTGCGGATCTGCAGGGTGACAACATCGACCTCGCGCTGCTGCCACTTGCCTCGTCGCCGACGCCACTCACCGGCCACGTCACCATTGCGGCGCATGCCGATGCGCCGCTCTCGAACTGGCGCGAGGCGGTCGCGCGCGTGGAGATCGACGCTCTCAACGCCGCCGCGGGCGACCTGCCAATCGGGCTGGCCGAACCTGCGCGCCTGCGCTTCGAAGGCGGGCGCCTTCACGTCGACTCCCTGCAGGTCAGCGCCGGCGCGACGCGGCTGTCAGCATCCGGTGAGCTGCCGCTCATGGAAGGCTCGGGAGATCTGACGCTCACCGCGAATGGCGACATCGGGGAAGCCGCTCGAGCTGTTGAGGCGCTCCGTCTCGGGAAATTGCCCGTTACGGAAGCTTCGGGTCCGCTCGCGGCGCGCGCGCGTGTCACCGGCACGCTCGACAAGCCCGTGGTCGTCGCGGATGTCAACGCGGGACCGGGATCGGTTGCCATCGAGGATCTGTCGACCGTGACGGACCTTCGCGTGCAGGCGCATCTCGAAAACGACACCATCGAATTGCGCGAAGGGCACGCGGCATACGAGGGCGCCACGCTCAACGCCACCGGTTCGATTCCGCTGGCCCTCGTCCGCTCGACGCCTGCGGCGCCGGCATCGATGCCCGCCTCGTTGCACGCCACCGCAACCGGCGTCACGCCCGCGGTCCTGCGAGGCATTCTCGATCCGGCGACGCTCGAGGATCTCGCCGGGACGATCGACGTCGCGGTGAACGTCGAGAGCCCGTCGACCGATCTGGAGCGCGCGACGGGTGATCTCACCCTCACGCGCCTCGACCTGCAGATGGGCGGCCTTCCGGTGACGCAGCGCGTGCCGACGCGCCTCGTGCTCAAAGACGGCTTCGCGCGCATCGAGTCGTGGAACTGGGCGGGCGCCGGCGCCACGCTCGGCGTCTTCGGACAGGTGCGTCTCGCGGATCGTCAGGCCGCCATCATCGCCAACGGCGACATCGACATGCGGATGCTGACGCCGTTCGTGCGCAGCGCCGGCCTCTCCACCGCCGGCCGTCTGACGCCGAAGCTCTCGATCACCGGCCCGATCGACGGACCCCGCATCGACGGCGACGTCGCGCTCGACGCCGGAGAAGTCCGCCTCGCTGATCCACGCATCGTCATCAACGGGCTGACCGCGCGCGCCGCGTTGACGCGTACCGACATGACGTTGCGCGAGCTGAATGGATCGATCAACGGCGGGACGCTTACCGGCGGCGGCACGGTGGCGTATCAACCGGATGCGGGACTGAACGCGCATCTGACCGCCAGCATCGGCGACATGGCGCTCGAGTTTCCAGTCGGCCTGCGCAGCGAAGTGGGTGCGATGCTGCAGCTCGACGCGATGTCGGCGCCCGGCGCCGCGGCGCCGACGGGACAGCTCTCCGGAACGGTGACGGTACTGCAGGGTTCGTATCGTGAACCGCTCGCGGTCGTTGGCGGTCTGCTCGCCGCCTTGCGCGCGCGCCGCGTCGCCGCCACCGGCCCGGTTGAGGAGGACGCCTTCCTCCGGCAGCTCGGGCTCGACATTCACCTCGTCACCGACCAGGACATCGTCGTCGACAACAACTACGCGCGGGCGCAGCTCGGCGCCGACGTCGACATCATCGGCACGGCCGCGGCTCCGGCGATGTCGGGACGCGCGCAGCTCCGCGAAGACGGACAGCTGTTTGTCGGCCGCAACGTCTATACGATCTCGCGCGACACGCCGAGCACGATCGACTTCGTCAGCCCGACCACGATCGAGCCGGAGCTGAACATCCATCTGACGACGCGCGCGGGCGGACACGACATCGACGTGGCGCTGACCGGTTCCGCGGAATCGCCGATGGTGGACATGACGTCGGAAGGGCTCGGCCAGGCGGACATCACCGCATTGCTGCTGACCGGCCGGATGCTCGACGAACTCGGCACCGCCGATGCCGCCTTCATCGGCACGCAGGTGATCGGCAACTTCTCCGGCGAGGTGCTCGGCTTCGCGGGACGCGCGCTGGGGCTCGACACCCTGCGGCTTGGGGGCGTCGAGGAAACGGGCATGCGCCGCGATTCCACCGCCGCGGCAACAGCAGTCGATCCGACCTCGCGCCTCACGTTCGGCAAGAGCCTCGGCACCAACGTGGATGTCACCTTCTCGCAGAGCCTGCGTGATTCGACCGCGCAGACGTGGATCGTCGAGTACCTGCCCCGGCGGCAGCTCAATCTTCGTTACGTGCTCGATGACGACGATCTGTCGTCGTACGGGTTGCGCCACGACGTGTCGTTCGGCGGCGGGGCGCAGGCGACGGGGGCGCGACCGGCGTCCGAGCGCCGTGCCGGGCAGCGCGTGGCAGACGTGAGCGTGACGGGCGAGCTCGCGTTCCCGGAGCAGCGCATTCGTGGCTTGTTGAAGCTGCGGTCAGGCGACCGGTTCGATTTCAGCCGCTGGCAGGATGACCGCGATCGGCTCGAGGACTTCTACCATCAGAACGGCCATCTGGCCGCGCACGTCAGCGCGAGCCGCGCGGCGAATGGCGACGTCGTGAACCTGTCGTACGCCATCGATGCGGGGCCGCAGACGACGATCGAGGTGAGTGGCGTCGAGATCGGCAACGATGTGCGGCAGCGGCTCGCTGATGCGTGGGCGGCGTCGATTCTCGACGAGCTGCTCGTCGAGGACGCGACGCAGATCGTCAGGGCCGACCTGCTGCGGCGGGGCTACGTGCGTCCGATGGTGATGGCGCGCGTGGCGGATCAGAACGGCACCAGGATGCTGCACGTCGACGCGCAGCCGGGCGACCGAAGCTCCGCCGCCCGCGTGCGAATCCAGACCTCCGATGCCGCGCTCGCCGGAGATCTCGAGATGCGCGTGCGGCTCCGAGGTCTCGAAGCCGAGGTCTTGAGAAATCCTGGGGAGGTGACGCGTTTTCTCACCGACTATCTGCGCTCGCGCGGCTACCTGCGCGCATCGGTGAAGGCCGGTGCGCCGCTGTACGAAGAGGGCGCGGCGGTCCTGCCGATCGCGGTCGATCCCGGATCGCAGTTCGTGCTCGCCAACATCACGTTCGAAGGACGCATGAACGTGCCGGAGGAGGACATTGCGCGGACGTTCGACGCGACCTCAGGCTCGCCGTACGATCCCGCCGCCATCGACGTCGCGCGCGGGCGCATCATCGCGCTCTATCGCAGCCGCGGCTTCGCATCGGCGACCGTCGCGGCGAACGCGGCGATCCGGCCAGACGAGCCGCGCGTCGATCTGACGTTCGAAATCAACGAAGCGCTGCGTCAGACGGTCGGCGACATCATGCTCTCGGGCGGCGGGGGCGTGGATCCAGACGTCGTCACGCGCGCGCTGCGATTGACGGTCGGCGCCACGCTCGAGCCGACGGAGCTGCTGCGCGCGCGCACGCGTGTCTTCGACACGGGCCTGTTCCGCCGCGTGGACGTCAGCACCGAGCCGATGCCGCGCGTCAGCGCCAGCGATCCCGCGCAGCCGATGCGCATCCGCGTCGCGCTGGAGCCGTGGCCCGCGCTGCGGCTCCGCTACGGTTTTCAGATCGCGGAGCAGCGGCCGGAATCCAATCCCACCGGAACGTCGCTCGCTCCCGGCCTGTCGAGCGACATCACGCGCCGCACGGTCTTCGGGCGCGCGGTCAGCCTCAGCGGCGTGCTGCAGTACGAACGCCGGGAGAACACGGCGCGCGGCCTGGTGAATGCGCCGACGCTGATGTCGCTGCCGATTGAATCATCGCTGGTCGTCGAGCGCGTCCATCACACGCTGGAAGGGACGACCTCCGTCAGCAATCGCAACGGCGTGTCGT
>QHWQ01000228.1 GCA_003222635.1 Acidobacteriota bacterium
GGTGGATGTCGTTGAAGCGGATTCCTGCGGCGGACCCTAACAGGCCCATTGCACGCGAGTTTGTCTGGCGGCCGAGGCGTATAATCCGCGCACATGACAGATCTGCAATTGCGCGCGTTCGGGGCGATTGCGCTCGCCTGTCTGCTGGCGGCGCCGGTCTGGGCGCATCACTCGTTTGCAGCGCAGTACGACTCGTCGAAGCCCGTCGAAATGCGGGGCACCGTCACCAAGGTCGAATGGACGAATCCGCATGCGCGCATCTACATCGACGTGAAGGATGACACCGGGCAGGTGGTCAACTGGAATTTCGAGATGGCGAGCCCGAACATTCTCCTCCGCAACGGCTGGAAGCAGAATACGGTGAAGGCGGGCGATCAGATCACAGTGACCGGGTATCTGGCGAGAAAGAATGCGCGAATGGCCATCGCCAGCACGGTCGCCGACGCGAACGGCAAGCCGATCTTCGCATCGAATCCGGATATCACGCGCTGACGGAGGCCAGCATGCGACAGGCGTCGGGTCTCGCTCTCGTGATCGTGATTGCGCTCGCCGCGCCGCTTGCCGCGCAAATCAGCGTGCCGAAGACGCCGCCGCCGCAACAACGCGCGGGCGGCAGCATCACGACGAAGGCGCCCACCGGACCGGCGCCACGCAAGCCGAACGGCCAGCCCGACCTCGATGGCGTATGGCTGCGCCGTGCCGGCATCAACGACATTGCCGATCTGCTGCCCAGGGGCGAAACGCTCCCGTATCTTCCTGCGACGCTCACGCGAATGAGCGTGATGAAGGCGCAGGACGATCCGCAGTTGAAGTGCCTTCCGATCGCCACGCCACGATCCGAGCCCTACCCGTTCCGCATCGTCGAGACACCAACGCACATCTTTCTTCTCACGGAGGCGGTGCACGGGTACCGCCAGGTATTCATGGATGGCCGGAAGCATGCATCGGGCGAAGACCTGCAGCCGTCGTGGCTGGGTCACTCGATCGGACGATGGGAGGGCAACACGCTCGTCGTGGATACCGTCGGCTTCAACGACCAGACGTGGTTCGACAACGTCGGTCACGTGCACAGCGACATGATGCACGTCGTCGAGCGATTCACGCGAGTCGACCTGGGACATCTGAACGCGTCCGTCGTCGTCGATGATCCAGGCGCCTACTCCCGGCCGTTCACGCTTTCGTACACGGCGGAACTGATGCCCAACGCCGAGTTGCTGGAATACATCTGCGACAACGAGCAGGACGCGTCGAACATCGACGCGCCGGCTGATGCCGCGGAAGAGGCCGTCACGCTGTTGAGGGGACGACGATGAATCGAGATTCACACGCGTTGAACCGTCGAGGGTTTCTCAAGGTCGGTCTCGGTGCGGGAGCCGCGATGGGCGTGGGCCTCCGTGCCGCGTTCGCACAGGAGCGGCCCGCGTGGGACGCGCGTCCAGCCAATCCCGCATCGGTGAAGCCCGTCTCCATCGACATGCACACGCACTGGGCGCCGCAGCGCTACACGCAGGCGCAGGTCGACATGGGACGCCCCGCGCCCGCCAATCCGTTTCCTCTGGATTTCGACCTCGACCAGCGCGTCAAGTGGATGAACGAGCACGGCGTGCAGATGCACGTGCTGACGCTCTCGGGCGGAATGCCGTGGCAGTGGGCGACGCCGGAACAAGGCGTCCGCCTCGCGCAGATCGTCAACGACGCGGCTGTCGAAGCGCACGCCAAGTATCCGGATCGCTTTGTGGCCGGCATCGCCATGCCCGTCAAAGACCCGGCGATGGCGTTGAAGGAATTGAACCGCGTCGCGGGCAAACCCGGCATGCGCGCCGTGCACCTGCCGAATTCCATGGAGCAGCGCGACTACCTGTTCGAGCCGGCCTTCGAGCCGATCTTCGCGCGATGCCAGGACCTGGGGTATCCGCTCCTCTTCCATCCGCTCGATGGCGAGGCGAACTTCTACAGTAAGCGCCTCGCGACCACGCCCAGCGTCACCAACTGGCTCGGCTTCACGTTCGAGCACGCCACCACCGCCATCAAGTTCATCACCACCGGCACGCTCGACAAATTCCCGCGGCTCGAGATCGTGTTGCCGCACGGCGGCGGCGCGTTCCCGTTCATCTTCGCGCGCGTCGAGCACGGCTTCTATCACATGGGCTCGGCGCAGTTGAAGACGGCGCGTCCATTCCACGAGTACCTGCGCCGATTCCATTACGACTATCTCAATTACGATCCCGACGCGCTGCGCTTTCTGATCGGCGAGGTCGGGTCGGACCGTGTCGTCATCGGCACGGATCTCTTCGCCGCCAGGGACGTCGAATATCCGAACTCGTTCGTGGAACAGCTGAAGCTGCCGGCCGCCGACACCGATCGCATCCTGAGAGGAAACGCGAAGCGGCTGCTGCATCTCTAGTCCGGCTGAAGCCGGACACTACCGCTTTTGGATTTGCTCGTCGACGACGCCGGGGTCGAGGTTGCCCTCGTGGCACGCGAACTCCCAGAACTCGTCGTCCGGCATGCGCCGCTGGGGGATGCGCAGCGTCCACGGCCGCGTGAAGACCGTCGGATCCGTGATCGTCGCCTCGTAGGTCATCGTCTTGTCGTCGACGAAGATGAACTTCTCGACGATGTGCGCGTTCTCGCTGTAGAAGTCGCCGATCACGTCGAGCCGCGACTTCGCGTTCAGGTTCGTCGTATCGACGACAAGCGTCTTCCCTTCCCAGTGGCCGCGGGAATCGCCCATCCACAACTTCACGTTCGAGGCGGGATGCGGACGCCCGTCCAGCGGGACCACGCGATACGTGTGGTACTCGTCCCAGACGAAGACGACCTGGCCGGGCGGCTGGATGATGCGGAACGTCGGGAAGTAATAGAGACGCGGGATGCCCGGCACCAGACACCGCGTCTGCGTGTCCACGTGCTCGGGCTTGGTCGGATTCTCGTACGACGCCTCGAGACTCTTCTGCAGCGCCTTCGCCCACGGCTGATACGGGATGTGGCCGTCGGGTGGATCGACGACGAAGCTCGGGTTGATCTTCCGGACACCGGTCGTCCGCTGCTCGAATTCCTGTGCGCTCGACAGCGCCGGATCGAGCGAATGCGTGCCACCGCTGACCGGACGCCACGCGCCCTCGACATTTGGCTGCCCATCGGGCCGTTGGGCAGACAGGGAAACAGACATCAAGAGAAGGAGCGCGATTGCCGTGCCGTACATCCGCATGAGCGTTATGCTATCGCGGAAAACCGCCATCGTTCTCGCTTTGCGAGGTGGTCAATGAATACTCGAATCGTCCTCACGACGTTGGGCGTTGCTGCGCTGAGCGCGCTGGTGTTTGTTCCCCTCGCGGCGCAGGCCGCGCGGCAGTCATCGCCGCGCCCGCTCGTGAGCGAAGCGCAATATGAAAGGTGGCAGACCGAGTTGTCGAACTGGGGCCGCTGGGGCCCTGACGATCAGCTCGGCACGCTGAATCTGGTCACGCCGGCGAAGCGCCGCGCAGCGCTCGCGCTCGTCAAGGACGGCGTGCCGGTCTCGCTCTCGACCAACACGTTCTTCGAAAAAGCGGTCGACGTGCCGTGTCCCGCTGAATGGGCGATGCTGACCGCGACCGACACGGGCGCCACCGATCGCATCGCGTATCCCTGCATTCACGGCGCGGCGGCCACGCACATCGATTCGCTCGCGCACACCTTCTTCGCCGGGAAGATGTGGAACGGCTATGACACGAAGACGCT
>QHWQ01000229.1 GCA_003222635.1 Acidobacteriota bacterium
GATGTAATGCTGCTCGACGCTGGCGGGACTCTCCGAGCGCATTACGCGAATCGCGGAAAGGTATTCGTCATCCTGCGTGTCGACGGTTGGTAGCCAATTAAGTTCACGTTGAATGCCGCCCGGATTGGCGAGCTCCTCATCGGAGGACGCGCATTCCTTTGAGTCCACATTTTTCCGCCATATGCGCTCGCACGACTGCGGTGCCAAGAAATTGCGCAGCATATTCACCTATGGTGAGACTTACATCAGCGCGAAACCGCAACACCAGAAATGTGCCTTGACCGATTCCCATTCGCACGGGCACTTCATCTTTAACGAGGCGACGCATCAGTTGTCCAGAAACTGACATTGCGTCCCGTAACGTATCGACCGCTCAGAACGCTGAATCGGAAAAACTGATGCTGGTCAGATGCACCGAATGATGAGCATCTCGGACGACGTCTCGTAGGGTCGTTTGAAAACGAACGTACGAAGTCCGTACTCGTGAGGTTATCGAGCGCTCGAAATTCGTCGTAGTCAACCTCGTGACGCTCCGTCAACGCGGCGAATCCGAGCATGTCTACGAAGATGACGAACTTCCAGATGAATTCGTCCACGGGGTCATTCTAGTGGTGAACGTGACACCGTACTGGGCGGTCGCGGCGTGCGCGACGCGGCCCGTTAGGAGCGCTGCCGATCTGCGAAGGTGAAAGCGCGAGCAGGCTGAGGGATCCGAGCCTGGTTGAGCCGCGCAACGAACGAGCTGGTAGCGAATCGTACGTACCGGGCGCGCAGCGCCCGTGGGCGGCGACCCTGGCGTCCCGCGGTCGACTCCAGCCCGCGCAGCGCTTTCGGCACGCGGATACGGGGCGTGGCGCGCATGCCGCGACCGCCGCGTTCGGGAAGCCGCAGGCCGATCTAAAGGTCGGCCTCTACAGACGGCGTTGGTTCAGCAGGTCGTGACAGGAGCGCGGCGAGGACGTGAATGATGGCGCCGCCAAACAACGCAAACAACCCGAGCGCGCTGACCAGCGTCCGTCCCCGTGCCGCAACCGGTTCGTAGACGAACGCCGCCATCAACAGGACGGCGGCGGCGACAAGCAACGTCGAGCCGATCATCTGCGTAACGCGCCCGGCTCGTGCCGGCACCGGCGTCACGTACGCGCCAAGCATCAAGTGAATGAGTGCCGCGGCCAGGATGTAGATGTGCCGCGACGTGAACATCACGTGCCGGCCGTCGCCGAGAAATGCGACCGGGGGAATGTGCAGGCGCATGTAAGCACGCGCGTCCGTACGCTGCAAGGTCGCGAAGATCGCCCCATCCGACGTTATTGTCAGAAATCTCACGCATCACACAAAAGCGTCTATTGATCTGCTTCCTGCATTTCCGTAAGGTTTGACGCATCTCCGCTGCATCGTTCTCCTTCCATGAACACCTGCTCGAACTGGAGCGGGCCGAGGTGACGCATGAACCAAGCTGATACCGCGTGGATGCTCTGCTCGACGGCACTGGTGCTGTTGATGACCCCGATGCTGGCGTTCTTCTACGGCGGCCTCGTGCGCTCGAAGAACGCGCTGAACACGATGATGATGAGTTTCATCGCGCTCGCCTTCACCGGCGTCATCTGGGCGCTCATCGCCTACTCGCTGGCGTTCACGGCGGGAAACAAGTGGATTGGCGATCTGTCGAACGTGTTCCTGAGAGGCGTCGGGCTGGAGCCGCTCGGCACCATCCCGCACATGCTCCACATGTCGTATCAGGCAACGTTCGCCATCATCACCGCCGCGCTCATCTCCGGCTCGATCGTCGAGCGGATGCGCTTCTCCGCCTACGTCCTCTTCATCTCCCTCTGGGGCATCGTCGTCTACGCGCCGATCGCGCACTGGGTGTGGGGCGGCGGCTGGCTGGCGCAGATGGGCGCGCTCGACTTCGCGGGCGGCACCGTCGTGCACGTCAACGCGGCGATGGCCGCCGTGGCGTGCGCCATCGCGGTCGGCAACCGCCGCGAGTATCCATCTTCGTCTCTGCTGCCGCACAACGTGCCGTTCACGCTGCTCGGCGCGGGCGTCCTCTGGTTCGGATGGTTCGGATTCAACTCGGGCAGCGCGCTCGCCGCGAACAACATCGCGGCGCTCGCCTTCACCGCGACGTTCCTCGCCCCGGCATCGACGCTGCTCGTCTGGACGTTCCTCGATTACATCCGCTCCGGAAAGCCGACCGCCGTCGGCGCCGCGACCGCGATCGTGGTCGGTCTCGTCGCGATCACGCCGGCATCCGGATACGTCGGACCGATGGATGCGATCTGGCTTGGCGGCTTCGCCGCGATTCCGAGCTACCTGATGCTGCAGTGGCGCGCCAAGACGAACTTCGACGATTCGCTCGACGTGTTCGCGGCGCACGGGATCGGCGGCTCGGTTGGCGCGTTGCTCACCGGTATCTTCGCGCAGAAGGCGCTCAACGGCGTGCAGGACGGGTTGATGTACGGCAATCCCGGACAGCTCGGCATTCAGGCCATCGCGGTCGCGGCCGCTGCGGCCTACAGCTTTGTCGGCAGCTTCATCCTGGTGAAGCTGATCGGCCTCGTCATCCCGCTGCGCGCGACGGCGGACGACGAGATGACCGGCCTCGACATCAGCCAGCATGGCGAGGAGGCGTACCTCAACGCCGAAGCCTCGGAGCGACTGGTGTCGTAACATGCGGAGGCTTTGAACCCGTCGTTCAACAAGCTCCGAGTCCTCACCTTGGAAAGCCGGCGCAGCCTGGAAATGGCTGCGCTGGTCTCCAACTACGGCGGCGAGCCCATCCCGGCTCCCGCGCTTCGCGAAGTTCCTCTCGATTCCAACATCGAAGCGATCGCCTTCATCGAAGCGCTCCTCCGCCACGAGTTCGATCTGGTCATCCTGCTCACCGGCGTTGGCACCCGCGCACTGCTGGCCGTCGCCGATCGCCGTGGGTTGAGAAGCGAATTTGCGGCAGCGCTGAGTGTCACCAAGATCGCGGCGCGCGGGCCGAAACCCGTTGGCGTCCTGCGCGAGCTTGGACTGACCCCGTGGGTGGTCGCGCCGGAACCAAACACGTGGCGGGAACTGATGGCGACGCTGGACGGAAAGGCCACCGAGTTCACGATGCACAGCGCGAAGGTTGCCGTGCAGGAATATGGCGCGGCCAATCCGCAGCTGCTCGAAGCGCTCAGCGAGCGTCATGCGCAGGTCACGCGCGTGCCAGTGTATCGGTGGGCGCTCCCCGAAAATCAGGAGCCGCTCCGCCAGGCGGCGCACGGCATCGCCGACGGGCGCATCGAAGTCGTCCTGTTCACGACCGGAACCCAGGTCGTGCATCTGCTCGAGATCGCGCGCCAGCTGAACATCGAGCAGGAGGTCCGCGCCGGCCTCGCCTCGATGGCCGTCGCCTCGATTGGGCCGACGACCTCGGAGGAGCTGCGCGAGCACGGGATCCAGATCGACATCGAAGCGTCTCACCCAAAGATGGGGTTTCTCGTTCGCGACGCCGCGGAGCGCGCCGCGAATGTTCTCCGTACAAAACGCGCGTAACCCAATTGACACAGGCAGCGGTAGGATGAAGGGTATGGCTCAAGCACTGCGCACGAAGACCGATCTCGGAGACCTGCTGAAAGACGCGGCACTGTTCAAGGAAGCGGCCTACATCAACGGCGAATGGCTGACGGCCGCGGCGACCCTCGCCGTGCGGAATCCCGCCAACGGCGAAGTCGTCGGCACCATTCCCGATCTCGGCGCCGCCGAGACGCGCCGCGCAATTGATGCGGCCAGCGCCGCATTCCCGGAGTGGCGCGCGCTGCCGGCGCCGAAGCGCAGCGCGCTGCTCGAGGCGTGGTTCAACGCCATCAGCCAGCACGTCGACGATCTCGCGAAAATCCTGACGGTGGAGCAGGGGAAGCCGATCGCCGAAGCGAAAGGCGAAATCATCTACGGCGCCGGCTTCGTGAAGTGGTTTGCGGAAGAAGCCAAGCGCGTCTACGGCGAAACCATCCCGTCATCGACGCCCGATCGGCGCATTCTGGTCCTCAAGGAACCTGTCGGCGTGTGCGCCGCGATCACGCCCTGGAATTTTCCCAATGCGATGATCACGCGCAAGATTGCTCCGGCGTTGGCGGCGGGCTGTACGATCGTGCTCAAGCCGTCGGAGCTGACGCCGTTCTCTGCGACCGCGCTCGCCGTGCTCGCCGAGCGCGTCGGCTTCCCCAAGGGTGTCATCAACATCGTCACCGGTCAGGCCGGGCCGATCGGCGACGCGCTGACCTCCAGCGACCTCGTCCGCAAGCTCTCGTTCACCGGCTCGACGCGCGTCGGCAAGCTCCTGATGGAGAAGTCCGCCGGCACGCTGAAGCGTCTCAGCCTCGAGCTTGGCGGCAACGCGCCGTTCATCATCTTTGACGATGCGGATATCGACAGGGCGATGAAGGGCGTGATGGCGAGCAAGTTCAGGAACGCGGGGCAGACGTGCGTGTCTGCCAACCGCATCCTCGTGCGCGGGGCGATCTATGACGAGTTCGCCGACAAGCTGACGAAGAAGGTCTCGGGCCTTGTCGTCGGCGAGGGGCTGCAGGAGAAGGCGACCGTCGGCCCGCTGATCAACGATGCGGCAACCGAGAAGGTGCTCGGCCACATTGACGATGCCCGCACCCGCGGCGCGGTCGCGACCATCGGTGGCGGTGCGCACGAGCTCGGTGGCCATTTCATCGCGCCGACGGTGCTGACCGGCACCACGGCCGCGATGCGCATCGCCAACGAGGAAACGTTCGGTCCCGTGGCGCCGCTCTTCCGCTTCCAGGATGAAGACGAGGCGATCGAGCTCGCCAACAGCACGCCGTATGGGCTGGCCGCGTACTTTCGGCTGCAACACCGGCAGCGTGTCGCTGGAGATGGCGCCCTTTGGCGGCATCAAGCAGTCAGGCTTCGGGCGCGAAGGCTCGCACTTCGGGATCGAGGAGTACCTGCAGGTGAAAGCGTTCCACTTCGGAGACATCGTCTGACCATGCCAACGTCGGAAGAACTCCTCGAGCTCGCCGAGCAGGCCGCGAAGAAGGTCGATCTCGACGCCAAGCTGCATCACGTTCCGTCGTTCTCCGATGCCGAAGAACAGTGCGAGGACGAATACGAGGAGCTGCTGCAGGCGATCCACGACGACGAAGTGTGCGAGTCGGTGGATGTGGAGCGGCAGGAAACGCTCGTCGAGCAGATCGCCGCCGCGCTGCCGGAAGAGAAGCGGACGATGATCGTCGAGCTGGCCGACAACTACGCGCGCCACATCTGGCTGCAGCAGGAAGGCGCGTATCACCTCGGGCTCGCCGTCGGCAAGCGGCTGAAAAGAGGCGGGTAGGGCAAGTGGGGCTGGTGAGGCGGGTAACTACTTACCCGCCCCGCCCGCCTTACCCGCCTGAGAGATGCCACCAAGTGAGAAGCGCGTGATGTGGTCCGCGATCTCCTCCGTGGGCGCCTCCGCCAGCCGCCACAACAGGCTGTTGAACTGTCCCGTGATGCTCAACGCACAGCGCATCACGCGTGGATCGTCGGGCGCGCAGCCCATGAGCTCCGCGATTGCGCAGCACAGATAGGTCATTCGCGGCTTCAACACTTCGTCCATGACCACGGCGAGCGAAGGCGTCGGGTCCGACATCTCGCGCATCATCAGCTGGTGAATCCACGTTTCGTGGTGGATGCCGAGCAGGCGGTCGGCGAAGACGGCGACGTACGCGCGAATTTTCTCGGCGGGCGGCAGGTTGCCGCCCGCGGCCCGCGCGGCATCGGTGGTCCCCTGCATCGTCTCCATCGCCGTGCGCATCACCGCCTGGTAGAGACCGTCTTTCCCTCCGAAGTGGTAGTTGACGGCGGCGACATTCGCCCGCGCCTTCTTGCAGATGTCGCGCACGGTCACGCGCGCGAAGCCCCGTTCGGCAAAGAGCCGCGCCGCCGCATTCAGCAGCCGATCACGGGTCTCGAGGTCCTGTTCCGCCATCCTCAGAGTGTTCGCTTGAAGAGCGACGTGGCCGCGGCCATCGCCACCGCGGAGAACGCGACGAGGTAGAGGAGGTCTCCCGCAATCGCGTCGATTCCCGTGTTCTTCAGGAGCAGGCTCTTGAAGCCGTGCACGGCGTAGGTGAACGGATCCACCTTGGCAATCACCTGCATCCACGGCGGGAACCCCTGCTGCGGATAGACGGCGCCACTCGGGAAATACAACACCGTGTTCAGCAGGCCGAAGATCGCGCGCGGCATCAGCGGATCGCTGACGCGCACCATCAGCAGGAACATCATGCTGATGAGCGCGAACGCCGTGACGACGATCAGCACCATGAGGCGCAGGATGCGGAACGCATTGAACGGATTGGGCACGCCGGCGATGAGCGATCCGATCACCATGATGGTGAAGCCGGCGAGCACCGCCTTGATCGTCCCCGAGACGTTGAAGCCGGCGATCAGCTCCAGCTTGCTGATCGGCGTCACGAGATACCCCTCGTGCAGGCCGCGCGCCTTGTCGTCGATGAAGATGATGCCGCCGCCGATCATCACCATCATGAAGATCGCCATGGCGATCGAGCCCGGCAGCAGATACTGGATGTACGGCACGTAGGGATAGACCTCGACGACGTCGAGCGTCGCCTTCGCGGCGACGCGTGCCGTCGTCGGCGGCTCGTTGTAGGCGATCAGCATCGAGCTGAGGTTGGCCGCGAGCGCGTTGGCGACGACGTTGTCGGTGTTGTCCTCGATGAGCGCGACACGCGGCTCGTTCTTCGCCAGCACGCGGCGCGAGAACTCCGGCGGAATCGTCAGCACGCCGTTGACGCGGCCGTTGCGCAGGTCGGTGACCGCCTGTCCCTGGTCCGCGTAGTCGAGCAAATCGATCGTCTTCGCGCCCGAGGAGGCGGCCTGCGCGAGCTCGCGGATCTTCACCGCGGGCAGCCCATGATCCTGATCGACCACCGCCACCCGCAGGTGATGCACGTTTCCGCCGAAGGCGTAGCCGAGCACGATGAGCTGTGCCAGCGGAAAGATCATCGACATCACCATCAGCACCGGGCTGCGGCGGAACCGCCGCAGCTCGCGTTCGACGATAGCCCACATGCGGGACATCAGCGGCCTCCTCTACGCAGCATGAACGGTGAATCCATCGCCGACGCCTCCTGCAGCTGATCGCGCAGCTCGTGCCCCGTGTAATGCACGAACACATCGTCGAGCGTGGTGCTCTGCACGGCGAGCGAATGCACGGTGACCTGCGCGGACGCGGCCGCCTCCATCAGCGCGAGCGTTGTCCCTGGTCCGTTGCCGGAGGAAATGCGATAGACGTTCCCCTGCGCATCCACCTTCTCGACGTAGGGGAGCGTCGCGAGCGTCGCCTGCCAGTCGGGCGGCGCGTTGGAGAAGCTGGCTTCGAGGACGTTCTTGCCGGGAATCGACGCTTTCAGGGTCAGCGGCGAGTCGAGCGCGACGAGCTTGCCGTGATCGACGATGGCGATGCGATCGCAGAGCTTGTCGGCTTCGTCCATGTAGTGCGTGGTGATGAGCACCGTCAGGTTGCGATTCGCCTTGACGCGCTGCAGCATCTCCCACACGGCTGTGCGCGAGACTGGATCGAGACCCGTCGTCGGCTCATCGAGGAAGAAGACGCGCGGCTCGTGGACGAGGCCGCGCGCGATCTCGACGCGCCGCCGCATGCCGCCAGACAGGTTCTTCACCTGCTTGTCTTTCCACTGCAGGAGCTCCACCGCTTCGAGCAGCTCGGGAATCAGGCGCTGGCGCTTCTCGCGCGGAACGCCATAGAGCTTGGCGTAAATCAGCAGGTTCTCCTCGACGCTCAGCTCGAGGTCGCTCGTCATTGCCTGCGGGATCACGCCGATCGCGCGGCGCACGTCGTCCGCCTGCTTGATGATGTCGAAGCCGCCGACCAGCGCGGTGCCGGCGGTCGGAGGCAGCAGCGTGACGAGCATGCGGATCAGCGTCGACTTGCCCGCGCCGTTTGG
>QHWQ01000093.1 GCA_003222635.1 Acidobacteriota bacterium
GCCGGTTGGTCTTCGCAAGATGGTCCGCGACCTCGAGCGGACGTACAAGGCGCTCGGCAACGGCGTCAAGAAGATCTACGAGAGCGAGAAGGCGCCGATCACCAAGATGGGCAAGAGCCTGGTCGTCGCGCGCGATCTGCCGAGCGGTCATGTCATCGGTCCCGGCGATGTCGTCATGAAGTCGCCGGCGGGCGGTATCCCGCCGTACGAGCTGAACAAGGTGCTCGGCCGCGTGACGCTGCGGCCGCTGATGGAGGACGATTTCCTCACGTTCGAGGTGTTGAGCAAGCCGGACGTCGAGCTCGCGCGTTCGTGAACCACTCGCCCCGAGCGGAGTCGAGGGGGCGTTTCGCTCTCGACAACCGGATCGCCGTCGTCACGGGCGCGTGCGGGAAGCTCGGCCCGATCTGGATCGAGGCGCTGCTCGAGGCGGGCGCGAAGATCGCCGCGCTCGAACTGTCGGATGCACCGGCCTCTTCCGCCTACAGCGCGATCGAGGAGCGGGAACCTGCGCGGGTCCACCGGTTCGACTGCGACATCACGAGTCGTTCATCCATTGAAGGCGCCGCGGCAGCCGTCATGACGCGGATGGGGGTGCCGGATATCCTCGTCAACAACGCGGGCGTCGATCAGCCGCCGGACTCCGGCGGCAACCGCTCCCGCATCGAAGATCTGCCGATCGACGAGTTCCGCCGCATGCTCGACGTGAACCTGACGGGAACGTTCCAGGTGACGCAGGTCTTTGGCGCCGCGATGGCGGTGCGCGGCAGCGGATCGATCGTCAATATCGGATCGCTCTACGCGTCGGTTTCGCCAGACCAGCGGTTCTACGATCACCTCCCCGGCGACATTCCGTTCTTGAAGTCTCCGGCCTATGGCGCATCGAAGGCGGCGGTCGTGAACATGACGAAGTTCTTCTCGACGCTGTGGGGCGCACGGGGCGTTCGCGTGAATACGCTCTCGCCCGGCGGCGTGCTCGGCGGCCAGGATGACCAGTTCAAGAGGAAGTACGGCGCGCGCGTGCCGCTCGGGCGCATGGCGCAGGCCGAGGACTTGAAGGGCCCGCTGGTCTTTCTCGCGTCTTCGGCCTCGTCCTACGTGACAGGACACGAGCTCAGAGTCGATGGAGGCTTTACAGCGTGGTGATCGTCGAGGTCCTGCCTTCGACCGTTCTGAACCAGGTCGGCTCCGAGCTTCTTGCGGCAGCCAACGGCCGCACGTTCACGAAGAAAGATCCCGCGACGGGTCGCGCACTGTGCGAGGTCGCGCGGTCCGGCGCGGGCGACGTCGAGCTCGCGGTCGCCAGGGCGAAGGCGGCGCAGCCCGCGTGGGCGGCGCTCACGGTCGTCAAGCGCGGGGACATCCTGCGCAACATCGCGCTCCTGATGCGCGAGCATCGTGACGCGCTCGCGTCGCTCGTCGCGAAGGAAACGGGCAAATCGCAGAAGGACGCGCTGGGCGAAACCGATGCGGCGATCGAGATGGGGTTCTTTATCGCCGGCGAAGGCCGCCGCTTCTACGGTCAGACGACGACGAGCGCGGTGCCTCATAGGTCGGCGATGGTGATGCGGCAGCCGCTCGGCGTGGCGGGGCTCATCATCGCGGCCAACACGCCGATCGCCAACGTGGCGTGGAAGGCGTTCCCGGCGCTGCTCTGCGGCAACGCGGCGATTCTCAAGGCGGCCGAAGACACGCCGCTGTCGGCGTGGGCGTTCGGCGTGCTCGCGCGCCAGGCCGGCGTGCCCGACGGCGTCTACACGACGCTGCACGGCTTCGGCGAGGAAGCCGGCGCGCCGTTGGTGGAGCATCCGGACGTCGCGGTCGTCAGCTTCACCGGCTCGTGCGAGGTCGGACGATGGATCGCCGAGACCGCCGGCAAGCGGCTCGCGAAGGTCTGTCTCGAGCTCGGCGGCAAGAACCCGCTGATTGTCTGTGACGATGCGGATCTGATGAACGCGGTGACGTGGACGCTCGGCTCGGCGTTCAGCAACGCGGGGCAGCGCTGCGCCGCGGGCAGCCGCATCATCGTCTTCGATGCCGTCTACGAGAAGTTCAAGGCGATGCTCGTCGAGGCGGCGAGCAAGCTGAAGGTCGGGACCGGCGACACGGACGACTACGGCCCGGTCATCAACGAAGAGCAGATGCGCCACATGCTCGCGTCGGTGGCGCGCGCGAAGCAGTCCGGCGCGGCGGTGCTCACGGGCGGCGAGCGGCTGAGCGGTGGCCAGTACGGCGATGGCTATTTCGTGGCGCCGACCATCATCGAGCACGTCGGGCCGAACGACGAGATCACGCGCAGCGAGCTGTTCGGGCCGATCACCTGTCTGTATCGTGTGCAGGATTTCGAGGAGGCGGTGACGCTGGCGAACGACTCGCCGTTCGGGCTCACCGCGTCGATTCACACGCAGAACATCAACCGCGCGATGACGTTCATCGGCCGCATCCAGGCGGGCGTGGCGGTCGTCAACGGCGGAACCTACGGCAGCGAGCCGCACATGCCGTTTGGCGGCCTGCGCAACTCGGGCAACGGATGGCGCGAGGCGGGCACGCAGGCGCTCGACGTCTACTCCGATGTCAAGACGGTTTACATCAATCACAATCCGGAGAAAGTGTGAACGTGAACACGCCGTTCACACTTCCTCGTTCTCTCTCTTCTCTGTTCGTGTTCATGTTCGGTTCTGAGTTTTGTGTTCGCGGTTCGATGTTCGGCGGTCGCGCAGCGACCGCCCGAACCGAACACGAACCTGAACACGAACGGGGAAGGGAGAACCAGGAAGCGTGAACCACCCGGTTCCGACCCGCGTCAACTGCGTTGCTCTCATTCCGGCACGTCAAGGCTCGAAACGCGTGCCGGGCAAGAACGTCCGCCTGCTGCACGGGCATCCGATGCTGGCGTACACGATCGCACCGGCGATCGAGAGCGGCGTGTTCGATGCGGTGATCGTCTCGACGGATTCGGAAGAGACGGCAGCGGTCGCGCGGCATTACGGCGCGGAGGTTCCGTTCCTGCGCCCCGCGGCGTTCGCGACGGATACCTCACCCGACATCGAATGGGTCGAGTACACGCTGCGCGAGTTGCGCACTCAGGGCCGGACGTGGGATGCGTTCTCGCTGCTGCGTCCGACGAGCCCGTTCCGCACGCCGGACACCATCAGGCGCGCGTGGCGCCAGTTCAACTCGGAACGGGGGGTCGACTCGCTGCGCGCCGTCGAACTGTGCGCGCAGCATCCCGGCAAGATGTGGGTCGTGGACGGCAGCCGGATGCGGCCGCTGCTCGACCAGCCCGAGCCGCGCACGCAGCCGTGGCACAGCACGCCGTATCAGGCGCTCCCGCGCGTCTACGTCCAGAACGCATCGCTCGAGATCGCGTGGACGCGCGTCGCGCTCGAGCAGCACACGATTGCCGGCGACGCGCTGATGCCGTTCATCACGGAAGGCGACGAAGGGTTTGACATCAACGATCCGCACGACTGGATGATCGCGGAGCGTTTGCTCGCGGATGGCGCCGCACACCTGCCGCGCGTCCCGCAGGAAGCATTTCAATGGGCGACCTACAAACAGAACACGGCGAGAGTCTAGAGCTCCGCTACGTTCCCGTCTCCGAATTCACGCGCCTCGTCCGCGCGAACGGAGACGCCAGGACGAAAGCGGCGGCGTTTGCCGCGCTGGCGCGCATCAACACGCTCTACATGATCGAAGGCGCCTGGTCCGGCCACATCGGCACCAGCTTCAGCTCGCTCGAGATCATGAGCTGGCTGTTTCTCAACGAGCTGCGCGATCTCGCCAACGGGCCGGAGGCGTGCGACATCTTCTTCTCGTCGAAAGGGCATGATGCGCCGGCGCTCTATGCGGTGCTGATCGGCCTCGGCTTGCTGCCGGAGGAGACGCTGCATCAGCTTCGCCGCCTGCACGGGCTGCCGGGACATCCGCACGTCGAGACGCCGTACATCCAGGCGAACACCGGCTCGCTCGGCATGGGCATCTCGAAGGCGAAGGGGATGGCGCTGGCCAACCGGCTCGCGGGCACTCCGCGCCGCATCTTCGTGCTCACCGGCGACGGCGAGCTGCAGGAAGGGCAGTTCTGGGAGTCGCTCGGTTCGGCGGTACACCTGCAGCTCGGCGAGATTGTCGCCGTCATCGATCACAACAAGATTCAGTCGGACACGTGGGTGCGGAAGGTCAGCGACCTCGGCGACCTCGAGGCGAAGCTGCGCGCGTTCGGCTGGCACGTCGCGCGATGTGACGGCCATGATGTCGCCGCGCTGGAACGCACGTTCCGCTCGCTCGACGCGATCGCGGACACGCCGAAGGTGGTCGTCGCCGACACGATCAAGGGCAAGGGCGTGTCGTTCATGGAAGGGCCGCAGGCGCTGAAGAACGATGAGGACCTGTACCTGTTCCACTCGGGCGCGCCGCCGGAGCAGCAGTACCTCGACGGATTGAAGCAGCTGCTCGAGAGCGCGACGCGCGCGTTCGGTGCGCTCGGCCTCGGCGAGCTGAAGACGGACACGAAGACGCGCAACCCGCGGCGTGAGCCGCGCGATACGCACAACCTCGTCGCCGCCTACGGTGAGGCGCTCGTGCAGCAGGCGGAGCGGCATCCGCACCTGATGGTGCTCGACGCCGATCTCGTCAAGGACTGCGGCCTGCTCGAGTTCGCGGCGAAGTTTCCGCGGCGCTTCGTCGAGTGCGGCATCGCCGAACAGGACATGGTGTCGATGGCGTGCGGCATGGCGCATGGCGGCGCGCTGCCGATCGCGCACTCGTTTGCTTCTTTCCTGTCGACGCGGCCGAACGAGCAGATCTACAACCAGTGCAGCGAAGCATCGAAGGTGATCTACGTCGCATCGCTCGCCGGCCTGCTGCCGGGCGGACCGGGCCACTCGCATCAGTCGGTGCGCGACATCAGCGCGTTGAGCGCGGTGCCGAACCTGCTGATGGCCGAGCCCGCGGCGGAAGGGGAGGTCCGCGCGCTGCTCGACTATCTGATCAACGGCACGTCCGAGAGCGCATATCTCCGGCTCGTATCGGTGAAATGGCCGCTGCCGTTCACGTATCCCTCGAACACCCGCGTCGAGCCGGGCAAGGGCTGGATCGTCCGGCCCGGCAAGGATGCGGTGGTCTTCGGCTACGGCCCGTGGATGCTGTCCAACGCCTGGCACGCGTCCGAAGAGATCGAGAAGACCACGGGCGCCCGGCTGCGGGTCGTCAACCTGCCGTGGCTCAATCGCGTCGATGCGGACTGGTTGCAAGAGACGATCGGCGGCTGCCGCACGATCATCACGCTCGACAACCACTACGTCCACGGCGGCCAGGGCGAGATGCTCGGCGCCGCGATCGCGGAGCTGGGCCTCGATCCATCCACACGCGTGACGCGCATCGGCGTCACCGAGCTGCCCGAGTGCGGTACCAATGACGAAGTGCTCGCGTATCACGGGCTCGACATTCCAGGACTGGTGAAGCAGTTCCGCGCCGCGCTCGATCGCGTCCCGCAGATCGCATGAAGACTGTTCTCTTCTGGGATATCGACGGCACGCTGCTGACCACGGGAAAGGCCGGAGTGCCAGCGTGGGAAGCCGCGGTGAAGGAGGTCACGGGCAAGGACTTCGAGCTCTCTTCGATCCGCGTGCCCGGCCTGACCGACTTCCAGATCGCAAAGCGCACGTTCGAGCTGGTCGGCGTGTCCGGTACAGACGAGGACGTTGCGCGCATGGTCTCGCGCTACGAGGACATGCTGCCCTCGACGCTGCCCTCGAAGAAGGGGCGCGTCCTGCCGAATGTCCGCGAGATCCTCGACGTGCTCGCCGGACGCTCCGACGTCCGCTCATACCTGCTGACGGGCAATACGCGCCGCGGCGCGCGCGCGAAGCTCACGCACTACAACCTGTTGCAGTACTTTTCTGACGGCGCGTTCGCCGAGGACCAGGGCAGCCGCTCATCGATCGCGGCACGCGCGCTCGAGCTCGCGCGGCGGCTCGGGCCGATCGATGAAGAACAGATCTTTGTCATTGGCGACACGCCACACGACGTCGAGTGCGCGACGGCCATCAACGCGCGCACGATCGCGGTTGCGACCGGCGGATACTCCATCGCCGAGCTCACCGCGCATCACCCCTGGCGCGTGTTCGAAGAGCTCCCGCCGCCCGACGAATTCCTCGATCTGATTGGGTTGTTGACGACCGCGTGAAGCATCTCATCCGGAAATTTCCGTCGGTCTGGCGGGCCTCACGGCTCGCGCGGCGGTGGTACCACGCGCGGCGCGACGCGTATCCGGACTGGACCGCGGCCGTCGCGGCCGATCGCCAGCTCTGGAAATCGGCGCGCGCGGCGGCGCAGGGCGGCCCGCGCGTCCTGATGGCCACCTCCATCGGCTCGTATGCGCACGCGGTGACGCTCGAGAGCGCGCTGGCCGTCGCGCTGACGTTCCGCGGCGCCGAAGTGCACGCGCTGCTCTGCGACGGGACGATGACGGCGTGCGCGGAATGCGAGGCGTCGCTCTACCCGAACCTCCAACAGTTCGCGGAGCACGGGCCGTCGCGCGACCTGTGCCGCGACTGCGCCTGGCCGGCGGAGAAGGTCTACAAGACGCTCGGTCTGAAGGTTCACCGGATGAGCGACTGGATCGACGCCGCGCAGCGCGCGGAGGCGCGGCGCATCGCATCCACGCTGCCGCTCGATCAGATCGAGCGCTTCACGTTCGAAGGGCTGAACGTCGGCGAGCATGCGCATGCCGGCGCGCTCCGCTTCTTCGCCACCGGCTCGCTCGAGGATGAGCCGCTCGCCGAGCCGATTCTGCGGCGCTACCTCGAATCCGCATTGTTGACGGCGTACGCCTCGCGTCATCTGATGCGCACGTCCGGCTTCACGTCCGCCGTCTTCACGCACGGCATCTACGTGCCGTGGGGGATCGTCGGCGAGGTCGCGCGGCAGGAGCGCGTGCACGTGTCGAACTGGAACGTGGCGTACCGGAAGCGGCGGTTCATCTTCAGCCACGACGACACGTATCACCACACGCTGCTCGACGAGCCGCGCGAGCACTGGGACCGGCTCGAGCTGTCGCCGGCGCAGGAACGCGAGCTCATGCAGTATCTCGGCAGCCGCCGCGAGGGGATGTTCGACTGGATCGTGTTCCACCGGCCGACGAGCCAGGATGCGAAGGAGATCGGCAGACAGATTGGGCTCGACCCGTCGAAACCGGTCATTGGCCTGCTGACCAACGTCTCGTGGGATGCGCAGCTGCACTATCCAGCCAATGCATTTCCGAACATGCTCGAGTGGCTGGTGCAGACGTGCGAGTACTTCGCGACGCGTCCGGATCTGCAGCTGCTGATTCGCGTGCACCCGGCGGAGATCAGCGGCTTTCCGCCGTCGCGCCAGCCGATTCTCGCGGAGCTGCGCAAGCGTCTTCCGCGCCTGGCGCCGAACGTCATCGTCGTGCCGCCAGAGAGCGGGCTCAGTACGTACGCGCTGATGTCGCTCTGCAACGCCGCGATCATCTACGGCACGAAGATGGGCGTGGAGCTGACGAGCGTCGGCCTCCCGGTCATCGTCGCGGGCGAAGCGTGGATTCGCAACAAGGGGATCACGCTCGACGCGAGCTCGCCCGAGGAGTACTTCCGTCTTCTCGCGCGGCTGCCATTTCCCGATCGCCTGTCGGCGGCGCAGCTGACACGCGCGCGGCGCTACGCCTATCACTTCTTCTTCAACCGGATGATTCCGCTGCCGTTCATCGAGCCGAAGGCCGGCTATCCGATCTATCGCCTGAAGCTCGAACGCCTCGAGCAGCTGCTGCCCGGAGCGTCGCAGGGGCTCGACACGATCTGTGAAGGCATTCTCTCGAGGTCGCCGTTCGTCCTTCGAGATCGGCAGGTCCGGCTGAAGCCGGACCCTACCAATCTCGAACCGGTCGTGTCCGCCTTTAGGCGGACCAATCCTTGATCTATTTCTCCCTCGCATTTCTGATCTCGCTCGCGGCGTCGCTGGCGCTGTGTGCCGCCGTCCGCCGCAGCGCGCCCGCGTTCGGCGCCGTCGTGCCTCCGCGCGCCGACCGCTGGCACAGCCAGCCGACGCCGACGATGGGCGGGATGGCGATTGCGATCGCGGCCGTGCTCGGCTTCAGCGCGGTGGTGTCGCACGTCAAAGGCGACGTGCTGACCGTGGCCTGGCTGCCCATTCCGCTCGCAGCGATCGCGATGTTCGTCGTCGGCGTGCTGGACGATCGCGTGCAGCTGTCGCCGCTCGCCAAGCTCGTGTCCTCGCTCATCATCGGCGCGTTTCTCGTCTTCTCCCTCGCGCGCCGGCCGGACAACGGGCTCCCCTGGACCTACACGCTCATCGGCACGATCTGGTTCGCCGGCGTGTGCCACGCCTTCAACCTGCTCGACAACATGGACGGCCTGGCCGGCGGCGTCGCGATGATCGCGGCGTTGTTCCTCGCCTCGCTGCTGCCGTCGGCGCTCGGCGCGCCCATTCTCGTCCTGCTGCTCGCGCTGGCGGGCGCGCTCATCGGCTTTCTCTACTGGAACCGCCCGCCCGCGCGTCTCTTCATGGGCGACTGCGGCAGTCTGTTCATCGGCGCCGTCATCGCCGGCGCATCGCTGCTGCCGGTGCTGCAGGAGCGGACGGGATTTCCATGGGCGTCGGCCGTCATCGTCATGGTGCTCGTCGTGCCGCTCTTCGATACTGGATTCGTGCTCGTGCTGCGGCGTCTCGCGGGGCGAAGCGCGACGCGCGGTGGCACCGATCACGTCTCGCACCGGCTCGTGTCGCTGGGCTTCTCCGTGCGCAGCGCGGTTCGCATCCTGTATCTGCTCGGGATGATGGGCGGCCTGACCGCGGTGGTGCTGGTCATCGGCGGCATCGAGCAGATGATCCCCGTGGCGGCGCTCTTTGCCGTCGTCGTCACGCTCGTCGGCATTTATCTGGCGCGCGTCCCCGCCTACGATGCGCAGGACTTCAAGGCGCTCGAGCGCTCGTCGTTTGCCCCGCTCCTCAAGGACCTGACGTTCCGATGGCACGCCGGCGAGGTGATGCTCGATCTCGTCCTCATCGTCGCGTGCTACTACATCGCCTACCGTCTGCGCTTCGAGGGAGAGGCGCTGGATCAGTTCCTGCCGTACTTCACCGCGTCGCTGCCCGTTGTGCTCGGCTGCAAGCTGGCTTCGCTCTACGGCTCGGGCCTCTATCAGCGTTCGTGGGAAACCTTCAGCCTTCGCGACATCGCCGTCGTGCTGCGCGGCGTGCTGATGGGATCGGTCCTTTCCATCATGGCGGCCGCGTACTTCTACCGCTTCGAAGGCTTCTCGCGCGTCGTCTTCATCATGGACGCGCTGCTGCTGATGATCGCCATCGTGGCGACGCGCGCCTCCTTCAGGAGCATGAGCCTGGTCGCCGCCTCGCGCAGCAAGCGCAGCCGCCGCGTGCTGGTCTACGGCGCCGGCGCGTTCGGCCAGCTGATCGTCCGCGAGATGCGCGCCAACCCGCACTGGAGCATGAATCCGGTCGCCTTCATCGACGATGACCCGACGAAGACGCATCGATGGATCATGGGCGTGCCGGTGAAGGGCGCATTGAGTGAGCTCGAGGAGACGCTGCGCAGGTACAGGGTGGACGAAGTGATCCTGAGCAGCCCGTCGATCAACGGCAGCATCGAGCACACGATCCGCGAGGTCTGCGCGACGCACGATTGTCGCGTCCGTAGGCTGTCCATGAGCATCTCGTAAATGCAAGATGCACGCGCGTCAGATTCTCCGTGTTGGATTTGATGGGCACGCCTTCAGCTCGCCCGCGGCAGGCATCCGGCGGTATTCGGCGGAGCTGGTTCGCGCGCTCGTCGCGCTCGGCGAGCCGATGGAGGTCGTACGCTCCCGCCTACACGGCCCCGTTCTGGGCCCCCGTCCCCGTCGTCCTCACGATCCACGACGTCAGCTACGAGATTCATCCGGAGTGGTATCCGTACCGGCGCGACTGGCTGCGGCGGTACTTCTACCGGCGGAGCGCGCAGAGCGCGGCGCGCGTGCTGACGGTCTCGTCGTTTTCGGCATCGGAGATTACGGTGGCCTACGGCATTCCGCCGTCGCGGATCACGGTGACGCCGCTCGGCGTGCACGGGACGTTTGCCGCCGGCGATCCGAACGTCGCGCGCGATCTTCCCGCCGACGTGACCGAGCCGTTCCTCCTGCACGTCGGCGACATCCACGAACGGCGCAATCTTCCGCTCGTCGTTGACGCGCTGCTCGCGGCGAGGCGGCATTTCGGCGCGGCTGCCGCGCTGTCGCTGGTCGTGGCGGGCGTCGATCGCGGTATCACCGAGGGGCTCTGCGCGATGGCCGCGGACGCGGGTGCGCCGGAGGCGGTGGTTGCGCTGGGGCCGGTGAGCGAGGATCGCATCCACGCGCTGTATCGGGGCGCAATGGCGTTGGTGTATCCGTCGCTCTACGAAGGATTCGGCCTGCCGCTCATCGAAGCGATGGCGAGCGGTACGCCCATCCTCGCGTCGCATGCGGCATCGATTCCGGAAGTCCTTGGCGGCGCCGGGGTGCTGCTCGACCCGCGCGACGTCTCCGCCTGGCGCGATGCGATCATCCGCATCGTCAACGACGAGAGGCTTCGTCACGACCTGCGGACGCGCGGCCTGGCGCGGGCGGCCACGTACACGTGGCAGAGGACGGCGCGCCTCACCTTGCACGCCTATGTCGAGGCCGCGCGTGCCGGCTGACATCTCCGTCATCATCGTGACGTGGAACGGCCGCCAGCATCTCGACGTCTGTCTCGCGAGCGTCGAGGCGCAGCGCGGCGTTGCCGTCGAGACCATCGTGGTCGATAACGCGTCGACCGATGGCACCGCGGAGTACGTGGGCGGGCGCTTTCCGCGCGTGAAGCTCGTGCGCCTTGCGGAGAACCGTGGCTTTGCCGGCGGCAGCAACGCCGGCGTTCGCGAGGCGAGCGGACGATTCGTGGCGTTTCTCAACAACGACACGTCTGCTGATCCTGGATGGCTCGAGGCGCTGCGCGCGGGCGTCGACGAAGCGAGCGGCTTCGCGCTCGTCACCTCGCGCATCGTCTACATGCACGATCCGGACATCATCGACAGCGCCGGCGACGGCGTGCTGCGGTGGGGCGGCGCGTTCAAGCGGCATCACGGCGAGCCCGCCTCGGCCGCGCCGGACACGCGGGAAGTGTTCGGCGTCTGCGGGGCGGCCTGCATGATGCCGAAAGCGGTGTTCGACGGGATTGGCGGCTTCGACGAGGATTTCTTCGCGTCGCACGAGGACGTGGACCTCTCGTATCGCGCGCGGCTGCGCGGCTACCGGTGCCGTTACGTCGCGGATGCGATCGTGCGCCACGTCGGCAGCGCCACGCTCGGCACCGTGAGCGCGTTCTCGGTGTTCCACGGGCAGCGGAATCTGGAGTGGATGTACGTCAAAGACACGCCCGGCCGCCTGCTGTGGGCGACGCTGCCCGGGCACATCGTGTATGACGTCGCGGCCGGTGTGCACTTCGCGCGCATTGGCATGCTGCGGCCGTACCTGCGCGCGAAGGCGGCGGCGCTTGCCGGCCTGCGGCGAATGCTGCGCAAGCGGGCGGCCATTCAACGCGCGCGCCGCGTTGGCGCGTCGGCGATCGCCCCGCTGCTCGACACGAGGTGGCTGTCGACGAAGCTGCGCGAGAAGCGTTTCGACGCGCAGCTGCGCGGCAGTGTCCTCCAGAAATGACCCCCGGCCCCATTTACGCCGCGATCCTCGTCAACTACAACGCGGGGCCCGAGCTCGAGCGCGCGCTGCGATCGATTTCCGATGAGCTGACCGGGCAGCCATGGGAAGGGGTCGTCATCGACAACGCGTCGATGGACGACAGCGCCGCGGCCGTTGACGGCTTTGCCGCGCACGTGCGGCTCCTGCGCAATACCGCGAACGTTGGCTTCGCGCGCGGCGTGAATCAGGGCCTGGCGGCGAGCAAGGCGCCGTATGTGCTGGTGATGAACCCGGACTGTCGCCTGATGGCCGGCGCCATCACCACGCTGCGAACCGCGCTCGATGCGCACGACCAGTGCGCGATTGTCGGGCCGCGCGTTCTCAATCCTGACGGATCGGTGCAGGGGAGCGCGCGCGGCGATCCTGACATGCTGACGGGCCTGTTCGGCCGGACGACGTTCGTGCGGAGGCTCGTGCCGTTCCTCCGCGTGGCCAGGAGGAATATCGTCGTCGATGATGCGATTCGGAGCGGGCAGGAGAGCGTTGTCGTGGACTGGTTGTCGGGCGCGTGCATGCTGGCGAAGCGGGCGGCCCTCACCGCGGTCAGGGGATTCGACGAGCGCTTCTTTCTCTATTGGGAGGATGCGGACCTCTGCCGCCGCTTGCGGAACCGCGGCTATCACGTGCGCTACGTGCCGGGCGCGACGGCCATTCATCGCGTCGGGCAATCGAGCCGCACGGCGCGCGCGTTCGCCATCCGGGCGTTTCACGACAGCGCGTATCTGTACTACGCGACGCACGTGGCACCGACTCGACTCAACCCGAAGCGCGCGGTCGCGAGAGCGATCCTGCAGACGCGCTGCCTCCTGCAACTCGTTGCAGCAGGTTTCAGATGAAACCGTGACCTTCGCGTTGTTCGCGACCGTGGTTTAGCCGAGGATCTCGTCGACGAGCCGCGCGACGTGCTCGCCGATGGACAGAGACCCCGTCAGCCCTGGCGACTCAATGCCCGCTGCCTGCACCAGGCGCGGGCATTTGTCGTCTCTGGTGATGAGAAAGTCCGAGTAGGAGCGCTCCGGCCCGTGCAGCTTCGGCCGGATGCCGGTGCCGCCGAGCCGCAGGTCCGAGAGCTGCAGCGAGGGAATCAGCAGCTGCGCGGGCTCGAGGAACGATTCGAGCGGCAGACGGTTGCTCTCGTAGTCGTCCTTGCGATCCTGGAAGCTCGCGGTCGGCCCGAGCGTCACGTTGCCGTGGATGGTCTTGCTCAGATGCGTGCCGAGGCCGTGCGCATGCGGCAGCGGGTAGACGAGCGCGTTGACCAGGTGCCGCTTCGATGGGATCAGCTCGGCGTACTCGCCGCGGCACGGGTAGATGCGGAACGATGCGCCACCGAGCGCGGCTGACACCTCGTCCGCATAGAGGCCGGCGGCGTTGACGACCGCTCGCGCGCGTATGCGTTCGGACGGCGTGACCAGCTCGATGCCGTCGTCTTTAACCTCCGCGCCGTCCAGCGGCGTGCCTGGCAGGACGACGCCGTCGTTGTCGGCAATCAGGCGCGCCAGCGTGCGCACGAGCGCCTCCGCTTCGAGGATGCCGGAGTTGAGCGAGAACAGCGCCGCCGCGACGCGCACGTTCGGCTCGCGCCGGCGGATCTCCGCGGCGTCGACGAGCTCGAGGCCCTCGACGCCGTTTTCAATGCCCTTGGCGCGCAGCGCGTCGAGCGCCGGAATTTCGCGTTCCTCGTGCGCGACGATCAGCTTGCCGCAGCGCCGATGCGGGACGCCGTGCGCCGCGCAGAACTCGTAGAGCAGGCGCGCGCCCTCGACGCAGTGCCTCGCCTTCAGCGAGCCGGTCGGATAGTAAATGCCCGCATGAATCACCTGGCTGTTGTGCGTGCTCGTCGCCATGCCCGGGCGCGGCTCCTTTTCGAGCACGCAGACGCTGCGGCCGCGCCGCGCGACGGCCAGCGCCGCCGCCAGTCCCACCACGCCGCCGCCGATGACGGCGGTATCGATCTGCTCCATGAGAAACCGGGTTTAATTCTCCTTCGAAAAATTAAACCCGGTTTCTTTCGGTGTACGATCACCGGATTGTGTCCATGCGCGTGCTGGTGACGGGGGCGTCAGGCCAGCTTGCCGATGCGGTGCTGCGGGCGTTTGCCGACTGCGACGTGATCGCGCACCCGCGCGCGACGCTCGACGTGACCGACAGCGACGCGGTCGGACGTGCGGTCGATCAGGCAGCTCCGGCTCTGATCATCAACTGCGCGGCCTTCACCCGCGTCGACGACGCGGAGAGCCGGCCGGCCGACGCGTTCGCCGTCAACGCGTTTGCCGTGCGCACACTCGCGCGCGCCGCCGAGCGACGTGGCGCCGCGCTCGTCCACTACGGCTCCGATTTCGTGTTCGCCGGGCTCGACGGTCCGGAGGCGGAGCCGTATGACGAATCGGCGGCGCCGTCGCCACGCAGCGTCTATGCGGCGTCGAAGCTCGTCGGCGACTGGTTCGCGCTCGACTATCCGCGCGCATATGTGCTGCGCGTCGAAAGCCTCTTCGGCCTTCCCGCGGAGTGGAACGGCCGCCGCGGATCGCTCGAGACGATTGTCGCGGGGCTGGAAGCAGGCCGCGAGGTGCCGGTGTTCACCGATCGCGTCGTGTCACCGAGCTACGTCGTCGACGTCGCCGCCGCGACGCGCCATCTCGTCGACGCGCAGGCGGCGGCAGGGCTGTATCACTGTGTGAATTCCGGGCGCGGGACGTGGTATCAGGTCGCCGGCGAAGTGGCGCGGCTGCTCGGTATGGCGGCGCGCCTGAAGCCGATCACGACGGCCGAGACGCGCCTTGCCGCCGCCCGTCCGACGTTCAGCGCGTTGTCGAATCGCAAGCTCGCGGCGGCCGGTTTCGAGATGCCGGCATGGCAGGACGCGCTCCAGCGGTGGCTCGCGGCGCGCGGAAGCGCCCCCCGAGCGGAGGCTGGGACCGCCATATAGAATGAACAGAACAGAACGCATGGCTAAACGCGCAGTCATCACCGGGATTACCGGCCAGGACGGCTCCTATCTCGCGGAACTGCTGCTGGAGAAAGGGTACGAGGTCACCGGCATCGCCCGGCGTTCGAGCTCGCCGAACCTGTGGCGCATCGAGCACCTGCTCGACAGGATGACGCTTCGTCCCGCGGATCTGGTCGACCAGCTCTCGATCATGCGGATCGTCCAGGACGTGCGGCCGCACGAGTTCTACAACCTCGCGGCGATGTCGTTCGTGCCCGCGTCGTGGGATCAGCCGATGCTGACCGGCGAGTTCAACGCGCAGGGCGTCACGCGCGTGCTCGAGGCGATCCGGCAGGTCGATCCGGGCATCCGGATCTATCAGGCGTCCTCGAGCGAGATGTACGGCCGCGTGCGCGAGGTGCCGCAGACGGAAACGACGCCCTTTTATCCGCGCAGCCCGTACGGCGTCTCGAAAGTGTTCGCGCACTACATCACCGTGAACTACCGGGAGAGCTACGGGATGTTCGCCTGCTCGGGGATCCTCTTCAACCACGAGTCGCCGCGGCGGGGGCTGGAGTTCGTGACGCGCAAGGTGACCGACGGCGTCGCGCGGATCAAGCTCGGCCTTGCCGATCATCTCAGCCTTGGCAATCTGGATGCATGTCGCGATTGGGGCTTCGCCGGCGACTACGTGCGCGCCATGTGGCTGATGCTCCAGCAGAACGAAGCGGATGATTACGTTATTGCCACCGGCGTCAGTCACTCGGTCAAGAAGCTCGCGGAAACCGCTTTTGGCCACGCCGGTCTGGACTGGCAGCGGTACGTCCGCATCGATCCTGCCCTCAAGCGTCCGGCGGAAGTGGACCACCTCATTGGAGACGCGTCGAAGGGAAGACGCGTTCTCGGTTGGGAGCCATCGGTCACATTTGAGCAATTGATTGCCATGATGGTCGACGCCGACCTGGCGCGGCTCGCGCCCTCGGTGCGCGCCGGCGTCGCCCAATAATCGGAGACGACTTGGAACTGAAAGAGAAGATTCGAAACAAACAGGCCAGAATCGGCATCATCGGTCTTGGCTATGTCGGACTGCCGCTCGCCGTGGAGTTCGCCAAAGCGGGCTTCGAGGTGACCGGTTTCGACGTCGACGTCGCCAAGGTCGACTCGATCAACCACGGCCACAGCTACATCGGCGACGTGCCGAGCGAAGACGTCTCGTGCACGGTCAAGGCGGGGAAGCTGAAGGCGACCGACGACATGTCGAAGCTGCACGACATGGATGCGATCGACATCTGCGTGCCGACGCCGCTGCGCAAGACGCGCGACCCGGATCTGTCGTACGTCGTGCTGGCCGTCGATGCGGTGCGCGCGCGCCTCAAGCCGGGCCAGCTCGTGATTCTCGAGTCGACGACCTACCCGGGAACGACCGACGAAGTGGTGCAGCCGGCGCTCGAAGAGGGCGGTCTGAAGGCGGGGAAGGACTTCTACCTCGCGTTCTCGCCCGAGCGCGTCGATCCCGGCAACCCGACGTACACGACGAAGACCATTCCGAAGGTGGTCGGCGGCGTCAACGAAATCAGCACCGATCTCGCCAGGGATCTCTACGGCTCGATCATCGGCACGATCATTCCGGTGAGCTCGACGCAGGTCGCCGAGATGGTGAAGCTGCTCGAGAACACCTTCCGCGCGGTGAACATCGGCCTCGTCAACGAGATTGCGCTGATGTCCCACCGGATGAACATCGACGTCTGGGAAGTGATCGACGCGGCCAGCACCAAGCCGTTCGGCTTCATGCCCTTCTATCCGGGGCCCGGCCTCGGCGGCCACTGCATCCCGATCGATCCGTTCTACCTGTCGTGGAAGGCGCGGCAGAACGGCTTCGAGTGCCGCTTCATCGAGCTCGCGGGGCACATCAACGGCTCGATGCCGGCGTTTGTCGTCGAACGCGTCGGCGAGGCGCTGAACTCGCAGAAGAAGGCGGTCAACGGCTCGCGCATCCACATCTTCGGCGTCGCCTACAAGAAGGACGTCAGCGACATGCGCGAGTCGCCGGCGCTCGACGTGATGGAGCTGCTGCATCGGCGCGGTGCGGTGCTGAGCTATACCGATCCGTTTGTGCCGACGCTCGACCACGGCGATCTCTCGATGAAATCGGTGCCGGAAGCGGAGGCGGGAAAAGGAATCGATTGCGCCGTGATCTGCACGAACCACAAGGTGTTCGACTACGCCGCGATGCCGAAGCACTTCCCGCTCGTCGTCGACACGCGCAATGCGTTGAAGAACAGCGACGCGGACAACGTCTTCAGGCTTTGATCGCGACGGCGGCGTAATCGAGGTAGGTAAACAGCAGCCGGTTGATCTTTTCGACGTTGGCGTTCAGCGTCTCGGCGAGATCGCCAAGACTGCCGGCTGCAATCGGCTGCAGCTTCTCACTCTCCGGATACGGCGCGCGATACCGGATGTCGACGTGCTGGAAGCCGGTTGCAATCATCAGATATTTCAGCGTGTCCGGGTGCACGGGGCGCACGTGCGTCAGGTCGCGGATGTAGCTCTCGAAGAACGCGAACCAGCACGCCGGGTTGATCGTTTCGAGCACGATCGGCGCGCCCGGCCGGAGCTTATCGAACGCCGCGTCGAGCAGCCGCGTCAGGTAGCGCGGCTCCAGGTGTTCGACGACCTGCGCCGCAAACAACCCTCCCAGTGAGCCGTCAGGCAGGCCGCGCAGGCAGGTCAACGCGTCGCCCGTCTCCGCCTCCAGTCCCTTGCCGCGGCACACCTCCACCATCGCGGGGTTGACGTCGATGCCGCGCGCGCGGATGCCGCGCTTCCGCAACAGCTCGAGGAACTCGCCGCGCCCGCACCCCACATCCAGCACGTCGTTCGCCTTCGCGAAAATCGGGAGGTACTCCTCCACGCGTTTCCGAATCTCCTCGGGCGATCCGCGGAATTGATCTTCGAATCCCACGTACTTGTGACTGTCGAGCGTGTCGAACTGTGAGCCGGGATCCGGGATCCGGGATCCGGGATCCGTTTGGGATTTGGGGTTTGGGATTTGGGATTTGGGATTTGCCTGCAGCTCCTCCACCGCGCGTCTCAAGCCATGCGCGGACTGTTGCACGACAGCCAGCGCGGCGCGCAGCTCTTCATGCTGGGCGGCAAGCGCGGCGACCGCCGTATCGTTGCGCCGCTCGCGCGCGAGCAGCGCCTCGAGGTGCCGCTCGATTTCATCCTTCGCACCCGCGCAGCGATCGGCCACCGCCTCGACCCACTGGATCGTGTTGACGCTCGCGTGATGCGCCTCGTAGCCGAGAACGATATTCCGGTTGATGTGATCGACGAGCGCCGCGTTGAACTCCTGCTGGCGCGAGAGGACGCGCGCGAGCAGCCGGCGCGCGCCCGACGCGAGGCGCGCCTTCAGCCCGCCGCCGGCCGGCGCGCGGTCGATGATCTGGTAAAGGCTGTTGAGACGCTCGAGTTGATGGCGATCCGGCGGGGGGATCGCGGACGGCTTCGGCTCGGCCATCCGCTCAGTGTCCGACGAGGCCTGCGACCGGGCTGCTCGCGGTGGCGTACATCTTCCTCGGGATGCGCCCCGCGAGATAGGCAAGCCGTCCCGCGATGACCGCGTGCTTCATCGCGCTCGCCATCGCCACCGGTTCCTGCGCGCCGGCAATCGCCGTGTTCATCAGCACGCCGTCGGCGCCGAGCTCCATCGCCACCGTCGCATCCGACGCGGTGCCGACGCCCGCATCGACGATGAGCGGGACGCGCGCGAACTCGCGGATGATGCGGATGTTGTTGACGTTCTGGATCCCGAGGCCCGACCCGATCGGCGCGCCGAGCGGCATCACGGCCGCCGCGCCCGCGTCTTCCAGCTTGCGGCAGACGATTGGATCGTCGCTCGTGTACGGCAGCACGACGAACCCTTCGCGCACGAGCGTGCGCGTGGCGGAGACGAGCGCTTCGTTGTCGGGGAAAAGCGTCCGCTCGTCGCCGATGACCTCGAGCTTCACCCAGTTCGACAGCCCCGCTTCGCGCCCGAGCATCGCGGTCCGCACCGCCTCGTCCGCCGAGTAGCACCCCGCGGTGTTCGGCAGGATGAAGATCTTCGACGTGTCGATGTAGTCGAGCAGCGACTCGCGCGTGCGATCCGAGATGTTCACGCGCCGCACGGCCACCGTCACCATGTCGGCGCCCGACGCCTCGTGCGCCTGCGCCATCACCGCGTGTGACGAGTACTTGCCGGTGCCGACGATGAGCCGCGACGTGAACGTGCGGCCCGCGATAGTGAAGGACGTATCAGTCATGGCTACCCGCCACCCACGAAGTTCACGATTTCAACCGTGTCGCCGTCGCCAACCAGCGTCGCCGCGAACGCGGCGCGCCTGACGATCACCAGATTGTGCTCGACGGCGACTCGCCGCGGATCGATGTTCAACCGCTCGAGCAGTTCCTCTACCGACAGCGGCTGCTCCAGATCGTAGGGATCCCCGTTGAGCGTGATGCGCACGGGCGTGGTTTAAATGAATTGTACTGTACGCGGTTTGGTTGCCCGTGCGCCTTCCTTCAGCGCGCACTGCAGGTGCCGGCGCCAGCATCGTTGCGGCGCAGCCGCGACCGGCGACGGAGCGCTTGGCGTCAGCGACTGCGTCAGGCTGCCGCGGACAACGCGAACAGTATGAGCGCGGCCCACACGATCTTGGATTCGACTGAATGCAAAGTGGTCATGCCCCCTCGAGCGCAATCGTCGTGCCCGTAGCTAAGTTGTTGATACGACGCGGTTGCCGTGTGCTGCTGGCATCAAATCCGAGGCGGTCATGGCAGATCCGTAACGGGCTCGCGGATAAGATGCGCTGCGTGCTGCTGGTTCCCGCATTGGTGGTGTTCTTCGTCGCGATCTGGATCCTGGTGCCGCCGTTCCATGTCGGGCTGGTGCCGTTTGCGGTGGGCGCGCCGGAACTGAGCGTCTGGTTTCTGCTGGCGGCGCTTGGCATTTCCGCGTTGTGTCTCACGGCGTCGAACAACGCGCATGGCGCGCGCGCCGCGTTGGTGATCGCTGCGGCTGCAGCCGTCCTGTTTGCCTATCCGCTTGTGCGCGCGCCGTTCACGCTGGCGGCCTTCGATCGCGCGATGGAGGACGGGCTCGGGCGCGACTACGCGAACCAGATCCCGCCGGCAATGGCGGCATCGCTGCGCGAGCATGCGCTGTCGCCCGCCGATTTCGTCCTCGGCATCGCGAGAGCTGATGTGCTCGTGCGGCGCGGGGTGGAATTCGCGAAGCCTGGAGGCGTGCGGCTGACGCTCGATGTCTACCGGCCGCCGGCCGCCGGCCCGCGTCCTGTCGTCATCCAGTTGTACGGCGGTGCATGGCGGGGCGGGTCACCGGAAGACAACGGATCGTTTGCGACGTGGCTGGCCTCGAAAGGCTACGTCGTGGTGGCGGCGGACTATCGTCATGCACCGGAGGCGACGTGGCCGGCGCAGATCGAGGATGTGCGTACCGCGCTCGACTGGATCCGCTCGCACGCGAGCGAATTCGAAGCCGATCCGGCGCGCATCGCGTTGATCGGGCGATCGGCTGGCGCGCAGCTGGCGCTCGTCGCGGCGTATCAGGCAAGCGCGCCAGCCGTACGCGCGGTCGTCAGCTACTACGGGCCGACAGACCTCGTCGAAGGGTGGCGCGAGCCGCCCCGTCCCGATCCGCTCGATGTGCGCGCGATTCTCGAGACCTACCTGCGCGGCACGCCGGACAGCGCCCGGGATCGATACCGCGAGGCGTCGCCGGTGACCTACGCGAGCGCGCGCGTTCCGCCGACGCTGCTCCTCTACGGCTCCCGCGATCACGTCGTCGAAGCCCGCTTCGGACGGGCGCTGCACGACCGCCTGCGCCAGGCGGGCGCGACGTCGGTTCTGCTCGAATTCCCGTGGGCCGAGCATGCGTTCGATGCGCTGCCAAACGGACTCAGCGGTCAGATTTCCCTGTATTACACAGAGCGGTTTCTCGCCTGGGCCCTCAGGCCGGAACCCTACGCGGCGCGTCGAAAATGACCGATAACTGATCGGGAATACCGCGGTTTCCATGACATTTTTCAAGCCTCTCCCGCGTTCCATCACGCGGCCCGTCTCCGCCGTGTTCGTCATCGCGTGGATCGTCTCGATGGCGGTGCTCGTCAAGCGGTCGTACATCGATGCGTCGGCGGCGAACCTCGCAACCGATCTGGCGCGCTATGGATCGAGCGCCGAGTGGCGCGGCGTCTACTACCGCGGCGAAAAGATCGGGTTCACGGTCAGCCAGACCGTGCCGAGCGAGGACGGCTTCGAGCTGCAGGAAGACGGCCGGCTGCAGATGTCACTGCTCGGCGCGACGACGCCTGCCGCGCTGCACACCACCGCGCGTGTCGATTCGAACTTCGCGCTGCGATCGTTCGAATTCTCACTCGATCCAGGAACAGGCCCCGTGGTCGTTCGCGGCCGGGTTGATCCGAGCGCCAGCGCGAGCGGCGCGCGCCTGATCATCGACATCACGTCGGCGGGAAA
>QHWQ01000094.1 GCA_003222635.1 Acidobacteriota bacterium
CGGCTTGCGTCCGTGTAATCCCGGATCGCGCGAGCGCGCGACCGATCCCCATCCCGTCGCCGTGCGATACACGAAGATGACGTGATCGAGCAGATCGATCGACTCGAAGCTGAGGACGAGCGGCGGATAGCGATGCTGCTCCATGATGACCGCCGCCGAGAGCGCGGCCTCGAGACAATGCGCGGTGCCGCGCCGGACGACCCCGCGGAAGCTGCGGAGCGTTTCGCCGCCTTTCTCGTTGTTGTACGGCAGCGCGTTCAGCCACCGCTGCACGGCGAGCGGCGTGCGAAGGCGATCGACGGTGCGCCGCTCCGCGGCCGTGAACGGAAGCCGCGGCGGCGTGATGCGGTCAGTGCGCGGGAGCGGGAGCCGCTTTGAGGTCGGCAATGAGGTCGGCCGGCGTCCACATGTTGCCCGGGCGGATTGTTACGAGCCTGCCGTCGGCGTCGATGACGGCGGTGCTGAGGTTGTGGATCAGGACCGCCGCGCTCTCGGTGCTCGGCACGGCGGTGACGCCGAACTTCGCGCTGAAGCCTTTCATGTCGTCCGCGCTCGCGGTCACGAAATGCCAGACGGCGGGATCCGCTTTCAGATCCTTCGCATGCGTCTTCAGGACGGCCGGCGTGTCGTTGGCGGGATCGAAGCTGACGGAGACGAGGCGGACATCGCCCAGGCCCGGCGTCTTCTTGATCTCCCCCTGGATCGCGGCGAAGTTGCGATCCATGAGCGGACAGAAGTCCGGCTGCGGGCAGCGCGTGTACATGAACGTCAGCGCGACGCGGTGGCCCTTGTAGGCGGTCAAGGGACGCGCGGCATTGTTCTCGTCGACGAGCTTCGTGTCCGGCACCGGTTCGCCCGGCTTGAGGATGTCCGATTCGGTGATGTCGGGGCCGCCGGTGTTGTCGATCGGCGCGTGGCCGGTCTTGTCGATCTTCGACAGATGCGCCTCGGTCTCGCCGACGACGAGGGTCGCGGTGATGAGATCGCCCGGCTCCTTGCCCGCCAGCATCTTCGAGTCCTGCACCTTGTAGGGCATCGTCATCGCCGGCATGAAGCCTTTGATGTCTCCGTGCTTGACGAGGACTTCGGACCGCTCCGGCTTGACGTCGAGGATCTGTCCTTGGAGTTGATATTCCCTGGTGGGCGCGCTGCGACTGCAGGCGGTCAGCACGAACAGCGCCACTGACAAACGTCGCATGACTTAGACTTTACCAATTTGCCGCGTCCAAAAGGACCCGGCCTCCCCACCACATGATCTGGATTGGCACATCCGGCTACAACTACCCCGAGTGGAGAGGCAGTTTCTATCCGGAAAAGTTTCCGGCGCCGAAGATGCTGCCGTACTACGCCGAGCGGTTTCCAACGGTCGAGATCAACTACACCTTCTACCGCGCGCCGAACGAGAAGATTCTCGACGGCTGGAACAAGGCGACGCCCGAGCGGTTCAAGCTCACGCTGAAGGCGCCGAAGCGCATCACGCACGATCGGCGGCTGAAAGACTGCGCGGAACCGGTGCGGCAGTTTCTCGAGACCGCGGCGACGCTCGGCCCGAAGCTCGGCGCGCTGCTGTTTCAGCTTCCGCCCAATCTCAAGAAGGACCTCGCGCTGTTCGACGCGTTCCTCGACGCGTTTCCCCCGCGCGTCTGCGCCGCCTTCGAGTTCCGCCACGAATCGTGGCTCGACGAGGAGGTCTATGCGCGGCTGCGCGCGCGCAATCTCGCGCTCTGCGTCGCCGACAGCGAACGCCTCTCGACGCCGGTCGTGATCACCGCCAGCTACGGGTACTTCCGCTTGCGTGACGAGGGGTACACGCCGGACGACATCACGCGGTGGGGCGACGTGATGCGCGAGAAGACGTCAGGCTGCACGGACGTCTTCGTCTACTTCAAGCACGAAGAGTTGGGGAAAGGTCCTGAGTTCGGGAAGATCCTGATGCAGCATCTCGGCCTGGCCGCACCTGATGCTCGATGAAGCGCACGATCTCGCGCTCGGCCCAGTAGCCGTCGTAACCGTGCTGCGCCTGCTCGACGTACGCGCAGTGGCCGCCATGCCGCGTGATCACGACCGTGATGTGCGGATTCGACGTCACCGCCGCGTCGCGGAACGTCGAGACCGGCACGAACGGATCGTCCTCGGCGGTGATGATCAGCGCGGGCACGTGGATGCGCTCGATCACGCGCATCGCGCTGGCGCGGTGGTAGTAGTCGTCCGCATCGCGGAAGCCGTGGTGCGGCGCGGTGTAGGCCTCGTCAAACTGCCGCACGGTCCAGATGCGCTTCAGCGGCTCGAGCGGGAAGAGTCCGGGAACCGCCGCAGCCTTCCGCCGCAACCGTCCCTTCAGGTTGCGGACGAAGTTCCACTCGTACGCGACGTTCGATTTCCGCTCCAGCGCCGCGACGCACGCCGCCAGGTCCATCGTTGGCGACACGGCGCACACACCCACCAGCTCCGGGGGCGCCGCATCCCCGAGCTCGCCCGCGAGCTTCAGCGCCAGGTTGCCGCCCAGCGAGTACCCGGCGACGGCGACCGCGGGAACACGATCCCGCTCGATGAGCTCGCGCATCACGAACTGCACGTCGTGCGTCAGACCCGAGTGATAGAGGCCGCGCGAGAGCCGCTCGGTGCCGCCGCAGTTGCGCTGATTGAGACGGACGACGTTCCAGCCGGCGGCCCACGCCTTGTCCGCGACGCCGCGCATGTAGTGCGCCATGCTCGACCCCTCGAGGCCGTGCAGCAGAATCAGCGTGCGCCGCGGACCATCCGGATGCGCGTGGCAATGCGCGAGCACGCGCGCGTCGGCCGCGACATCGAAGATCCGCTCGGTCGCCGCCGGCAGATGTGGAAACCGCCGCGGCCGCGCCCACGCGAACAGCGTCTGCTTGTGGCCGCCGGTGAACCGGGGCGTGTAGGTCGAGGGTTTGAACATCAACGAGTTTTTTTCAGCTTATCATCCGGGCCATGGACGATCGCACTCTTGACTCGACGTTGCTGTACCTGATTCGCTCACGAATGGTCGATGACTATCCGACGCAGATCGGACAGTGTCTGGACGTGATCACCGACCAAGACCTGTGGTGGCGGCCCGATGAGAAGAGCAACGCGCTCGGCAACATCCTGCTCCACCTGATCGGATCGAACCGCCTGTATGTCGGCTACGGCGTCGGCGCGCGGGCGCTCGAGCGTGATCGCGCGGCCGAGTTCACCGCCAGAGGCAATCCAGGGCGCGCGGCGGTCGTCACCGCGTGGGACGAGACGGTCCACATGATGCGGCAGGTGTTCGACAGCCTTCAGCCGTCGCAGATGATGGAGACGACGGATCGCACGGGCAAGGTGACGACGATCGCATCCATCCTGCTGCATGCGAGCCACCACACCGCCGCGCACCTGGGGCAGGTCGTCTGGATTACGAAGATGCGCCACCCCGGCGCGCTGGACGAGGTCTGGATCAGGACGCGGGACCGCCTGGCTTCAGCGCGTAAATCCTGAACTGCGCGTTGCGATACACCTCGGGCAGCGGAAGCGTCGCCTCCGTGACGAGGTAATCGAGGTCGTACTGCGCCGCGAGCGCGCGCGCGCGCGCGGCGGTCAGCGAAGGGAAGTCGGCGAGCGCGCGGCGGCGATCGACGACCCGTCCGGCGATCGCGCGTGAGTACATCGCGACGGCCGCATCCTTGTCGTCCTCGAGCAGCACATCGCGGCCAGACGCCACACGGACGCTGAGACCGTATTTGAACGCGTGACCCGGATCCGCAAGGACGTGCGCATTGAGCGGGCGCGACGCCAGCCAGTGCATGGCCTCGACCCAGGGCGATTCGGGCAGCGAAACCTGGAACAGCGAGCGCTCCGCGTGCTCCTGCGTCATCACGTACGCGCCTCGCGCCGCTGAGACCGCCAGCAGCACGAGCGCGAACATCATCGCCTGCCGACCCCGCAGCGTCTCGCCAATGGCGGCAATCACATAGATCGCCAGCAGCAGATCGACAATCCAGAACACGCGCGAGAACTGGAACTGCACCGCGAGCGCGACGTGTGCCGCCACCGACGGCAGCGTCAGCATGAAGAGTGCAACGAGCGCGGTGGCGCCCCACACGAGCGCCGCGTCGAAGCTGGTCGCCGTGCCGCGGCGAACGCGAACGGCGTGCGTCGCCCACAGCGCCGCGAGGAATCCGACATTCGTCAGCCACGCCGACAGCGGCCACTCGTTGGCGAAGATGAAATCGCGCCCGCCGAGCGCCTCAATCCAGATCGGATCCATCGACGGTCCGGTCGCCATCCTCCACACGAGGCTGATCACGGCAACGGCAATCACGACCGCCCCCGGCATTCGCCAGCGCCGGTCGAGGATCATCAGCGCGGTGCCGATGAGGATCGCGAACCAGAGTCCGGTCGTCGCGTGACAGAAGCCCGCAAGCGCGACGAGCGCGACGGCCGCCATCTGCCGCTGGCGAAGAAACATCGCGACGGCCGCGATGCCGATGCCGAACGCGAGCACGCGCGCCTGGAAGTACGGTTCGAGCGAATTCACGCTCGTGCGCGGGATGTGATGGCGCAGCGTGATGAGCGCGCCGAAGGCGATCGCCAGCCACACGGATTGATACAGTTGACGGCCGAGCAGCACGACGCCAATCCAGACAGCGGCGATCGAGATGAGATACGCCGCCAGGAACAACGATTCGAGCGACGTGCCCGTCGCGCGCCCGATTCCGCCCATGATGTCGTCGAAGATGAAGAACTGCCCTTGCGTGCGGATCAGCGAGGCGTCATGCGGAAACGCGGCGGGATTCTCCGCGAGCATGACGGCAGGCACGTACGCCGCCTCGTCGGAGACGCCATAGCGATAGCCCGCGCCATTCGCTGTAGCGAGTACAACGAACAGCAGCAGGCTCGCGAGCGTGACGGCGATCTTCAAAAATTGGGCGCTTCGTCGGCGCTCGGCCCGTACATCGCGGGAACGGGCACGGCGTTCAGGCGCAGGTAGACACCGAGCTGGGCGCGGTGGTGAATGTGGTGATTCATCACGAAGCCCCTCCACACCGCGGCGCGCGGCAGCGTGAAGAGCTTCTGGCCGTTGTTTTTCAGCGACCAGACGACCATCATTTCCGCGTCGGTCTTGCCGACCAGCGCCGCGCGCGTCTCGGCGACGTTCTTATCGAAGCGCTCGAGCAACTCGGCGCGCGAGGCGGGCGCGGTGTTCGGCGGCGCGCCGCCGAGATCGAGTTCCGGCAGGTTCAGCGTCGGCGTGCCCCAGCTTGGAATCGTCGCCACGTGCGTCGCCAGCGCGATGAGCGACATCGACTTCGGATGCGGCTTCCACTCGAACTTGTCTTCCGGCACGCGCTCGAGCAGCTTGCGCGTCACCGCCATCTCGTGGTCGTACTCGGGCAGCAGCGCCTCCGCGATGGCCATCAGTTCGTCCCTTTGCCGAAGTTGACCTTGGGGACCTGCTCCGCCGCCGGCGGCGCGTTGAAGAGCGGATACTCCTTGAAGCCGAAGAGGCTCGCGGTGACGTTCGACGGAAACTGGCGCCGCGACGTGTTGTACTCCTGCACGCGCTCGTTGTAGCGCATCCGCTCGACGGCGATGCGATTCTCCGTGCCCGACAGCTCGTCCATCAGCCGGTTGAAGCTCTCGCTCGATCGCAGCTGCGGATAGTTCTCGACGACGACGAGCAGGCGCGCGAGGGCGGCGCCCTGTTCGTTGGCCGCCTGAATCTGTTGCGCCGGCGTTGTCGCGCCCGCCATCTTCGCGCGCGAGTCGGCGATCTGGCCGAAGACGTCTTTCTCCTGCTGCGCGATCCCCTTCGTCGTCTCCACGAGGTTCGGGATCAAGTCGTTGCGCCGCTGCAGCTGGTTCTCGACCTGCGCCCACTGCGTTTTGATCCCTTCTTCCTGGCCGACGAACCTGTTGTACGAGCATCCCGAGGACATCGCCGCCGCCGTGAACAGCAACGCGACGAACACGGTCGATCGCATCTCTCTCATCATGCCGTCAGATTACCATCCCCCGCTGGCGCCACCACCGCCGCTGCGCCCGCCGCCGAAACCGCCGAAACCGCCGCCGCCGAATCCGCCACCGCCACCGCCGCCCCAGCCTCCTCCGCCGAACGGACCAACTCCGCTGTTCCAGCCGCTCCACCCGCCGGTGCCCCAGCCGCCATAGAACCGTCGCCGCCGTATTCGACCGAGCATGTTCAGGACAATGAACAGCACGAACAGCGCGAAGATCAGCGTGCCGCCGGAGCCGACGTTCGGCGCGCGGTCGCGCTCCGGCCGCACGCCCTGCAGCGTGACGTTTCGTCCCTCCGCGATGCGGGCAACGATGCGCGAAAGTCCGGCAAGGACTCCTCGGCCATAGTCGCCGCGCCGGAATGCCGGCGCCATGTACTGACGGATGGTTTCACCGGCGAAGCCGTCGGTGACGAACTGCTCGAGGTCGTAGCCGACCTCGATCTTGATGTGCCGCTCCTTCACCGCGGCCACGATCAGCAGCCCGTTGTCCTTCCCCTTCTGCCCGATCCCGCGGCCGTGATTCCCGAACAGCTTGACGGCGTACTCGTTGATGTCGCCGTACGGCTGGTACGTCGGCACGGTGGCGACGACGAGCACGTCGCCGGTGGCGTCCTTACGAAGATGGTTAAACCACGAAGGACACGAAGGTCGCGAAGAACAGTCATCGTGGTCAAACGTTCCACTGGTCGACATATCTCGCGAGCTGTTCAACCGCCGCGAGGTACTCCGGGAACAACCGTGCGGCATCGGTCGACGCGATCGCCGACGGTTGCTCGAGCGCAAGCATGTGACGCACCACGCTGTCGGGCAGCTGTGCGGCGCGGGCGCCGTCGCGCGTCGCCGTGGCGCGATCGGTTGAGGACGATCCATTCAGCTGCGCGATATTCCGCAGCAGCGCGCCGAATGCGGCCGCCGACGCGGTGACAAGATCCGCGATCGCGCGCGGCGTGCCTCCCGCTTCGATGAAGCCTTCGCGCAGGTGGACGAGATGGCTCTTGATCTGCGTCTCGCAGGCGCGGCGCAGATCCGCGCGCTCGATCCTGAAGCCATCGAATGGATTCGCGCCGAGCAGCGGCTCGTGCGCGCGGATGATCTCCGCGTACTCCAACGGAAACGCATCGAACGATCGACGGAACTCCTCCTCCGGCAGGACGAGCGGCGTCGCGATGCCTTCGCGCCGCCATCCGTGCGCGCGCGCCGCGCAGGCCTCGAGGTCGCCGACCGTCAGGCTGCGGACGAGCGCCAGGCATGTGAGCGGATGCGCCGGGTCCGAAAGGACCCGGCCTCCATCGTCGGGACCATAGGCGACGACGGATCGCAGCCGGTCGCCGAAGATGCCGCGGAGCGACGCGACGATGTGATCGCGCGGCCCGCGAGAGGGAGCAGTCATCACTCGATTCTAGGGTATGCTGCGCGGCGCGGACATGCTGATTGTCGATGCACAGGTGCACATCTGGGATGCTGATCGTCCCGACCGGCCGTGGCCGCCTGGACGCGCCGCACAGGCGCAGAAGCCGTATCCCGTGACGAAGGAAATGGCGCTCGCCGCGATGGACGAGGCAGGCATCAACCGCGCCGTGCTGATTCCGCCGTCGTGGGAGGGCGATTACAACGACCTCGTGCTCGACGCGGCGCGGAGTCATCCGGACCGCTTCGCGGCGATGGGCCGGCTCGCCGTGGAGAAGCCGGAGAGCCGCGATCTCGTCCCGCGCTGGAAAGCGCAGCCGGGGATGCTCGGCATCCGCCTGACGTTTCACATTCCCGAGCACCGCAAGATGCTGTTCGAAGGCGTCGCGGACTGGCTCTGGCCGATGGCGGAGCGCGCCGGCATCCCGATCATGGTCTACGCGCCAACCTCGGTGCGGAAGATCGAGCAGATCGCCGCGCGCCATCCCGGCCTTCGTCTCGTCATCGATCACCTCGCGCTCGGCGTGCACGCGCGCGGCACTCTCGCCTTCGTCGAGCTGGCCGACGTCGTCCGCCTCGCGCGGTTGCCGAACGTCGCCGTCAAAGCCTCCGCGCTGCCGTGCCACTCGACGCTGCCGTACCCGTTCCACGATCTGCATCCGCACATCCGCCGCGTCTACGATGCGTTCGGCCCGAAGCGCATGTTCTGGGGGACCGACTGGACGCGGCTGCCGTGTCCGTGGCGCGAGGCCGTGACGCTCTTCACCGAGGAGCTCGACTGGCTCCCCGAGGAAGACAAGGCGTGGATCATGGGCCGCGGCCTCTGCCAGTGGATCGGCTGGAAAGTCTAGCCGCTTGACAGCGCGCCGCTCCTGGTGTTATTTCTCTCGCACGTGCTAGAAAAATAACATCATGGTCAAGACGCTCCATGCCGTCCTCAGCCGCCGCGAGCGGCAGATCATCGACATCCTGTATCGCCGGGGGCGCGCCACCGCCGCGGAGGTGATGGAGGAGCTGCCCGCCGACACCACGTCTTCGACCGTCCGCACGCAGCTGCGTGTCCTCGAGGAGAAGGGACACGTCAGGCACGGGCAGGATGGGCAGCGCTACGTCTACAGCCCCGCCGTCCCGAGAGGCACGGTGCGGCGCTCCGCGTTGAAGCACCTGGTGGAGACGTTTTTCGATGGGTCGGTGGAGCAGGCCGTCGCCGCGCTGCTCGGCGGCGAGGGGTCGCGGCTCTCGCAGCAGCAGCTCGATCGCATCGAAGAGCTGATCAGAAAAGCCCGGAAGGAAGGCGCGTGATGACGCTGCTGCTCGAACTGGCGATCAAGACGTCCGTCCCGCTCGCAGCCGGTCTGCTGGCCGCTCTCGCGCTTCGGAAGCGCTCGGCGGCCGTCCGCCACTGGGTGTTGGCCGCCGCCCTCGTGTGTGGCGCCGGCGCGCCCGTCCTCGCGCGCCTGGCGCCGTCGTGGACGCTGCCCGGCCTGGCCGCGACGGCGGCGGAGCGGCGTGCGTCAGTGGACGTCTCGTTCGGCCGGCTGCAGCACTCAGGCGCCGACGCGGCGCCGTCGCCAACGATGCCGGCAGTGCAGTCGCCTCTGCCTGCTCGTGTGGCGATGGCTGTCGTACCGCTCTGGCTCGGTGGCGCCGCCCTGAATCTCCTCGTGCTGCTCGTCGGCATGTCGCGGCTTTCCCGTCTTCGTTTGTCGCCGGCTCCGCTCGCGGGCAGCCGTGGCGCCGAAGCGCTCCGACATCTCGCGGCTGCCTTCCAGCTGCGCCGGCCGATTGCGCTCATTCGCGGCGCGCGCCCTGCCGTGATCGTGACGTGGGGATTCCTCAGGCCGAAGGTGCTGCTGCCGGCCGATGCCGATGCCTGGCCGCGTCAGCGTCTCGAGGTCGTGCTCGCGCACGAGTGCGCGCACATCGCGCGCAGCGACTGGCTCGTGCAGACCGTCGCCGAGCTGTGCAAGGCGGTCTACTGGTTCAACCCGTTGTTCTGGATCGCCTGCGCCCGCCTGCGCTACGAGAGCGAACGCGCCTGCGACGACGCCGTGATGCACACCGGCGTGAGCAGCGACGCCTACGCGACCGAGCTGCTGGGGCTGGCGCGGCGCTTCGCACGGCATCCACGCGTGTGGGCACCCGCGCCGGCAATGGCCGTCAGCCGGTCCAATCTCGAAAGGAGAGTCCGCGCCATGTTGAACAACCGTCTCGATCGGCGTCCCATCTCGCGAGGAGGACGCTGGACGTCCGCTCTCGTGCTGTTCGTCGTCACCCTGGCCGTCGCGACTTTCGCACAGGGCGGGTTCGCCACGTTCTCCGGAACCGTTGTCGATTCGCAGGATCGTGTGCTGCCTGGCGCGACGGTGACCGTCAGCGACGCGCGTCGCGACGTGAAGCACGAGACGAAAACCGATCGCAACGGCCGCTTCGAGCTGGTCGGGCTGCCTGCCGGCGACTACACCGTTGAGATGAAGCTGCCGGGGTTCCGCACGCTTCACGACATCGGCACCATCAATGGCGAGTCACTCGATCGAACGTGGAAGATGCAGGTTGGTGAACTGCAAGAAACCATCACTGTCACCAGCGACGATGGCGCGGTGACGAGCAGCCGTCAGAGTGGCAACGCGTACGCGAAGCCGCCGAACCCGGTGTGCGCCCCAGGCGCGGCGAACGGCCTTGGGGGCAATATTCGTCCGCCGCGCAAGGTGAAGGATGTTCGGCCCGGCTATCCGGGCGCCGCTGGGAACGTCGAGCTTGCAGCAACGATCGGCACGGACGGATCCGTCACCGATGTGCAGGTCGTGAAGTCCGATCACCCCGAACTGGCTCCGGCCGCCATCGACGCGGTCAGGCAATGGGAGTTCACCTCGACGCTCTTGAACTGCGTTCCCATCGAAGTGCAGATGAATGTGAGCGTTACCTTCCGCCGAAATCAGTAGCGATACAATGGCCGGATGCAGCTGCGCGAGCTGAACATCGGGTGCTTCGGCGGCGGCACCGGCCTTCCCAGCCTGCTCGGCGGACTCAAGACCAATCCCTGGTTGCATCTCAACGCCGTCGTCACGATGTTCGACAGCGGCGGCAGCTCCGGGCAGCTGCGCGACGAGCTGGGCGTGCTGCCGCCGGGCGACGTGCTGAAGTGCGCGCTCGCGCTGGCGAGAAACGAGGGCGAGGCGCGGCGCGTGCTGCTGTCGCGGCTCCCGACGCTCGAGCATCACGCGCGGCTTGGCGGCCATACGGGTGGCAATCTGCTGCTGTCGATGATGGAGCAGTACAGCGGCGACTTCCTCGCGGCCGTTGACGGTCTGCGCGTGCTGCTTGGCTGCAAGGGGAAGGTGTGGCCGGTGAGCGTCGACCCCGCGTCCGTCTGCGCCGAGTACGGCGACGGAACCGTCACGCGCGGCGAGGTCGAAGTCGACGCGGGGCAGAGCCGCGGCAATCAGGTGCGCCGTCTCTGGCTCGAGCCGGCGGCGTCCATTCATCCGGCCGTGGCGGACGCCGTGCGGGATTTCGATGCGGTGATCATCGGCCCCGGCAGCTTCTTCACCAGCATCCTGCCGCCCTTGCTGGTGCGCGGCGTGCGCGATGCGCTCGCGCGGATGCACGGGCCGATCGTCCTCATCGCCAACCTGCTGACCGAAGGGCGCGGCATGGCCGGCTTCACGGCCGCGGAATCCGCGCGGTGGGTGTCGGAAGCGATCGGGCGGCCGGTTGATGTCGTGATTGCCAACACGGGCCGGCCGTCGATGGATGGCCTGATGAAATACGCCGCGGAGCACAAGGAACCGCTCGAGCTCGGCGACTTCGATTCGGACACCGAGGTCGTCGAGGGGAAGTTCTGGTGCACCGAGATCGCGCGTCACGATCGCCGGCGTCTCTCGTTCGCGGTGTGGAGCGTGCTCAGCGAGCGCCTTTTGCAGCACGCGCACGAGCCGGCGACGACGACTTCCGCTTCGTAGCCGGCCGCTTTACTGCACGCTTCGCATTTACCGCACGCTTCGCACTCTTCGCACTCTTCGCACCTTCGGACGCACCTTTCGCACCCGTCGCACCTTTCGCACCCGTCGCACCTCTCATTCCCAGCGCTCGAGTGATGATTTTCTCGAACATCGCGCCGGCCTCGCCGCCTGACGCGGGCCGATGCGAAATCCAGATGTCCGGATTGCCCTCCGCGAGGATGTCGGCGAAGTCCCCCTTGCTCTTCACGCTGAGCGGCGCGAACTCGGCGATGTCGACGTCGCCCGCCCAGTCGTCGCGATGCTTGATGAGCAGCCACGACCGGTCGCCGCCGCCGGACCACTTGCCTTTGGTCCGCACGAGCACCCACGAGCCTTTCAGCTTGAAGCCGTCGAGCGTGAACTTCAGGTCGCCCTTCTTCAGCGCCGCCTCCACATCGTCCACGTCCGGCGTCCACGTGCCGCGATCCCACAGCATCACGATGCCGGCGCCGTAGCCGGAGGGAATGACGCCCTCGAACGTGCCGTATTCGATCGGGTGATCCTCGACCATCATCGCGAGCCGCTTCGTCGCCGGATCGAGTGACGGGCCCTTCGGCACCGCCCACGAGAGCAGCACGCCGTTGTGCTCCAGGCGGAAGTCGTAGTGCAGATGGCTGGCGAGATGCTTCTGCACGCAGAAGAACCGCGGCGTCGCGCCCTTGGCCTTCTTCGCGCGCTCGGCGGCGAGCTTCGTGTCGCCGGCCGGCTCGGGACTCTCCTTGAAGTTGCGTTTCGCTTTGTACTTTTCCAGCGCCACGGTTTACCGGACTCCGCCCATGAGGCGTTTGATCGGCCGCACGAGCACGAACATGACCGCGGCCGTGACGAACAGAATGATCGCGACCACCGCGAAGTACCGCTGCAGCGGCATGCTGACGAAGAATCTCGCCGACGAGCCGGCGAGCATGTTGCCGAACGCGTTCGACAGCATCCAGACGCCCATCATCACGCCGACGATGCGGGCGGGTGAGAGCTTGGTGACGGCGCTCAGGCCCACGGGATACAGACAGAGCTCGCCAAGCTCGGAAATCCCGTAGGACGCCACGAGCCACCACGGACTGACGCGCACGCCCTCCCCTTGTGCCATCGCGCCGGCCGGCACCAGCACGGCAAAGGCAAGCCCCATGAAGAGCACGCCGAGCGCGAGCTTGGTCGGCACCGACGGATCGCGATCGCGGAGGCGGATCCAGATCCATGCCGCGATCGGCGCCAGCGTGATGACGAAGATCGGCTGCACCGATTGGAACCATGATGAGGGGAACGCGAAACCGAAGACCTCGAGCCGCGTGTTTCGATCGGCGAAGAGCGCGAGCGTCGATCCCGCCTGCTCGTACGCGCCCCAGAACAGGATTGCGACCAGGAAGAAGATCACGATCGCGCCCAGCCGCTTCATTTCGGTCGCGCTGAGGCCGCCTGCCGACGGTGGTTCGGGGTTCGTGGTGCGTGGTTCGGCCGATTGGGATGGTTGGGCGACTGGGCTCTGCAGCCGGTTCCGTCCGACCACATACTGAATCAGTCCGGCGGTCATGCCGACGCCGGCGCACGCGAACCCGATGTGCCAGTCGACTTCCTGCGCGAGGTAGCCGGCGACGAGCGGCCCGAACAGCGCGCCGAGATTGATCCCCATGTAGAAGAGGGAGAACCCCGCATCGCGCCGCGCATCGCCCGGCGCGTAGAGCCCGCCGACCAGCGTGCTGACGTTCGGCTTCAGCAGCCCGGTGCCGACGACGATGAAGATCAGGCCGGTGTAGAAGAAGGGCAGCGGCCTGAAGGCAAGCGTGAAGTGACCGAGCGCGATGATGATGCCGCCGATCAGCACGCTGCGATACTGCCCGAGCCAGCGGTCCGCGATAATGCCGCCGAGGATGGCGGCGCCCCACGCCGAGCCGGTGTAGAGCCCGTAGATGTTGCCGGCGGACGCGACGGGGAACCCGAGCCCGCCGGCCGCAACCGACGCGGTCATGTAGTAGATGAGGAACGCGCGCATCCCGTAATAGCTGAAGCGCTCCCACATCTCGGTGAAGAACAGCGTGGAGAGCCCGCGAGGATGGCCGAAAAACCCACGATCGGCTCGTTCGGATCGTTCGGGTCGTTCTACGGCGGGCGTCGCCATCGGCCCAAGCATAACTAAAATGGTCCGGTGCGGGTTCTGCTGATTTCGACCTACGACCTCGGCCGTCAGCCGTTCGGCCTCGCGTCGCCGGCGGCGTGGCTGCAGCGCGAGGGCGTCGAGGTGGAGTGCGTCGATATGTCGCGCGAGAAGCTGACCGACGAGCGCATTTCGGCGGCGGAGCTCGTCGCGTTCTACCTGCCGATGCACACGGCGACGCGGCTCGCCTCGCCGATCATCGATCGCGTCAAACGCGTCAACCCGGATGCGAACCTCGCGGCGTACGGCCTGTATGCGCCGATGAACGAAACGTGGTTGCGCGAAAAGGGCGTGACGCAGGTCCTGGGTCCGGAAGGGTTCGCGTCACCTTCGAACAGGCAATTGTCCGTCGTCCCCAATCGTGCCGGACTCCCGCCGCTTGCTCGTTACGCCCAGTTGCAGATGCCAGACGGATCGCGACGCGTCGTCGGCAGCACCGACGCGACGCACGGCTGCAAGCATCTCTGTCGTCACTGTCCGATCGTACCGGTCTACCAGGGGCGCTTTCATGCGATTCCCGTCGATGCGGTGTTCGAGGACATCCGCCAGCAGGTCGCCGCGGGCGCGCAGCACATCTCCTTCGGCGATCCCGATTTCTTCAACGGGCCGACGCACGCGCGGCGCATCGTCGAACGGCTCGCGTCGGGATTTCCGGGTGTCACCTACGACGTCACGATCAAGATCGAGCACCTCCTGAGGCACGCGTCGATGCTTCCGCTGCTCGCCGGCACGGGGTGTCTCTTCATCACGAGCGCCGTGGAATCGATCGACGACGCGGTGCTGCAGCACCTGCGCAAGGGGCATACGCGCGCGGATTTCGTCGCCGCCGTGCGCCTCTGCCGCGACGCGGGCATCACGCTCTCGCCGACCTTTGTCCCCTTCACGCCGTGGACGACGCTGGCAGGGTATGACGAGCTGCTGCGGACGCTCGCCGACCTTGATGTGATGGAGCAGGTGGCGCCGATACAATTGGCGATCCGGCTGCTCATCACCAACGGCTCGCCGCTGCTGGAGCTGCCCGACATTCAGGCCGTCATCACCGACTTCGATGCGGCGTCCCTGACATGGCCGTGGCGGCACACGGATCCGCGAGTGGATGCGCTGCAGCAGTCGGTGATGCGCAGCGTGATGGAGAAATCGAAAGCGGCGCGCGCCGTGCCGCACATGACCGAGGCGTGGTACTGCTGCGCCGAGCCGTCCGCGGAGGACATGCGACTGATTTGAGCCGCGTTCTCATCATCGCCACGACGACGGGGTATCAGATCCGGTCGTTCGGCGAAGCCGCCGAGAAGCTCGGCGTCCGCCTGGTGTTTGCCAGCGACCGATGCGACCAGCTCGACGATCCCTGGTGGGACCGCGCGATTCCGATCCGCTTTCACGACGAGCTCGGGTCGCTTCACGCCATCGTCGAAGCGCTCGTCGCGAGTCCTCCGGATGGCGTCATCGCGGTCGGCGACCGTCCGGTGACGATCGCCGCGCGGGTGAACGAGGCCTTCAGCCTTCCGGGACATCCGGTCGGCGCGGCGCTGGCGAGCCGCAACAAGCTCGAGAGCCGGCGCGCGCTGCAGGCGGCCGGCCTTGCCGTCCCGAAGTTCCGCGCCATCTCGCTCGACGACGATCCGCGCGAGCTGTCGCTGCATTTTGAGTATCCGTCTGTCCTGAAGCCGCTGGCGATGTCGGGCAGCCGCGGCGTCATCCGCGCCGACAGCGCCTGCGGATTCCAGCTGGCGTTCGAGCGCATCCGCGCGCTGATGGCGCAGGCCGACGTCCGCATCGAGCGCGACTCGGCGCACGGTCTGGCGCTGGTCGAATCGTTCATTCCGGGGCGCGAGTACGCGCTTGAAGGCGTGCTGACCAACGGCGCGCTGCAGGTGTTGGCGATCTTCGACAAGCCCGACCCGCTCGACGGCCCGTTGTTCGAGGAGACGATCTACGTGACGCCGTCGCGTGAAGTCGCACTGGTGCAGGAGGCGATGGCGGCCGCGGTCGCCGCCGGCGCCGCGGCGCTCGGGCTGCGGCACGGGCCGATCCACGCCGAGTGCCGCATCAACGAACTGGGCGTGCACCTGCTGGAGATCGCCGCGCGTCCCATCGGCGGGCTCTGCTCGAAGGCGCTGCGCTTCGTCTCGCCGCACGGCGAAGCGTCGCTCGAGGAAGTGCTGCTGCGGCATGCGCTGCGGCAGGACGTCACCGCGTTCACCCGCGAGCGGCGCGCCTCGGGCGTGATGATGATTCCCATCCCGCATCGCGGCGTATTCAAGTCAGTCGACGGCCAGCGCGACGCCCGCGCCGTCCCCGACATCGTCGACGTGCAGATCACGGCGAAGCCCGACTCGACGCTCGTGCCGCTGCCCGAAGGCCGCAGCTATCTGGGATTCATCTTCGCGCGCGCGACGACGCCGCTCGCCGTGGAGCAGGCGCTGCGCGCGTCGCACGCGAAGCTGCGCTTCAAGATCGATCGCGAGATCGCGGTGGTCTGATTACTTCGTCTGCTGCGGAACGTATCCCGGCGGAAGCGCCGCACCCTCGCCGAAGAAGAAATCCTCCATGTGCTTCCCGATCAGCTCCTGCGCTTCCTTCTGCCAGGGCATCAACCGGTACTCGTTGAGGATCATCTTCATCCGCTCTTCCCACAGCTTCCACGCCTGCGCGGAGACGTTCTCGTAGATCCGCTGTCCCAGCTCGCCGGGCCACGGTAGCGTGTCGAGGCCGGGGAGTTCCTTCTGGAACTTCACGCAGTTGACCATTCGTCCACTCTTGTTGCCGACGGGAGGCTGGCTGGCGGGTGTGGTATCGCAATCGGCCATATGCGGCATCGTATCAACTCCCAACTCCCAACATCCAACTGCCAACACACTTCCTTCCGTATCGAAACATCACGCATTTCAACCTCAACTGTAGGGATCCACTTCAGTCGGGGAGACCACAATATCGACGGCAATTTGATAACCGCTGGGCCCTCAGTAGGTTAGTGAGCGGTCCTTTTCTGCCGGGCTGGCATCCGCCTTGTAGCCCCCATGCCCGCGACTTGGCGTCGCGTCGCGATGAACCGCGGGGCGGTCGCATGACGGGTTTTGCGAGAAACCAGGAGGATGGCTGTGGACGGAGTTCGCAAGGAACGACGCGGTTTTGCTTCGATGTCTCCCGAAAAGCAGCGCGAGATCGCCAGCAAGGGCGGACGTGCGGCGCACGAAAAAGGCACGGCGCACGAATGGACGCCTGACGAAGCGCGCAACGCCGGTCGCAAGGGCGGACAAATCAGCCGCGGAGGCCGCGGACGCCTGATTGTTCCGCAGGCGGCAGGGGATGTGAATACCCTGGGTGGGACTCCCGCATCCGGCGCGGAGACCCGCCGCGCGGACTAACGACGGCTTCGCGCGGTCCGACTCGTTCGACTCGACTCGCCGGTTTGAGGTGTGCACGTGCGCTTCATTGTGTGTTGCGGCCTGCTCCTCGCCGCGGTAGGCGTGGTTCCCGCCGCGGCGCAGACGTCTTCTTCGACGAATCAGCCCGCCAGCAGTTCCCAGACCAGTACTGAAACCAGACCCGGATTGCCGACCTTCTTCGGCGACACGGGTCTGTGGTTCGTACCGACCGCCGACACGCTCGCGACGCACAAGGCGTCGTTCCAGCTGTTTCGCGCGAACTGGGATGAGCGGCAGGGTCTCACCGATGTGAACAACATCGGGTTCACGGCGGCGTTCGGTCTCACCGATCGCATCGAGGTCTTCGGCTCGTGGAAAATCGTGCGTCTTCGCCGCGGCGTGCGCGCGCCGGTCTTCGTGCCGACCGACACGGTGTATGGCGGCGTCGACAGCAACTTCCCGTACCTGCGGCGCGGATGGTCGAAGAATCTCGGCGGCACCCCCGTCGTTGGCGCGAAATGGAGTCTCATCTCCGAATCGACCAACGCGCCCATCAGCGTGGCGATACGTCCTGTCCTCGAATTTCCCTCCGGCACGCAGTGGGGTGGGACGAGCGACTACGCCGCCCACATCGACGGCGTTGTCAGCAAGGAGATCGCGCGGAAGGTGCAGCTGACCGCAACGGTCGGCGGCGTCTTCCGCGGCAGTCCGGATCCGTTCGGGCTGTCGAATGGGGTCACGTGGGGTGCCGGCGGCATCGATTTCCAGCACCTCAAATTCGGAGCGGTGTTCCAGGCGCGCAACGGCATGTTCGTGTACGGCGGCGCGAACTTCAGCGGCGACGCGGGCACCCAAACCATCGCCGGCCACGAGATGACGAACCAGGCGTGGGGATGGGACGTGCGTATCGGCTGGCATCCTGGCGTGAAGGTCTACACGCCACCGCCGCCGCCGCCGCCACCACCGCCGCCACCGGTTGCCGCGGCACCGCCGCCCCCGGCTCCCGCGCCACCGCCGCCGAGGCCGAACCGGCCGCCCGTGTTCAACGGTCCGATTCAGGCGAATCCGCCCGCGCTCGAGCCAGGTCAGTCGACGAACCTGACCTCGCCGGCGACGGATCCGGATGGCGACACGATCACGTATACGTGGAGTGCGCCGGCCGGGACGTTCACCAACCAGAATGGGTTCAACGCGACGTGGACCGCGCCGAACCAGGAAGGCAACTACCCGCTCACCGTCACGGCGAATGACGGACGCGGCGGCACGGTGAGCCAATCGATCACCATCCCCGTGATGCGCCGCGCGCCGATCACGTTCGACGACGTGCACTTCGACTTCGATAAGTCGGATCTGAAGCCGGAGGCGATTGCGATCCTCGATCGCGCGGTGATGACGCTCAACGCGAACCCGATGCTGACCGTGACCATCGAAGGGCATACCGACAGCGTCGGCACCGCGGAATACAACCTGTCGCTCGGTGAACGGCGCGCCAACGCCGTGCGCGACTACCTGCTCAATCGCGGCATCGCGGCCAACCGCATGCGCACGGTGAGTTATGGTGAGGAGCGTCCGATCGATACGAACAACACCGATGCAGGCCGCGCGATGAACCGCCGTGCCCACATCGTGCAAATGACCATTCAGTAGGGTGCACATGAAACCGGGTTTCGCGCGGCATTGACGCGAAACCCGGTTTCTTGTTCAGCGGCATTTATCCTGCAAAACATCCCCGCATGCAGTTTCTGAAGATCTACCTCATCGGCTACTTCATTCTTCTCCTCGGTGCCGGCCTCGCGCTGTGGCAGTCTGGCATCCTGCGGCAGATTCCGGGCATCTGGCTCGCGATTGGCGCGGTCGTCGCGATTGGCTTCGGCATCATGCTCGCCGTGGCGTCGGGACGTCCAGCCGTCACCACACGGGAATAAGAAACCAGGTTTCGCACCTCAGCCGTGCGCGAAACCTGGTTTCAACTCTGGCATGGCCTGTGGACTGGCCACAGCGCCATGGCGGTAGCACGTTCACGTTTTTCCGTTTTGCTCCTACTCGTTGCCCTCTTTGCTGGCGCGTGCCGCGAGCAAGGCGACATCAAGATCCACAGCCTCGATTTCCAGGGGGTCAAGCAGGTCAATAAGAAGGCGTTGGCCGACGCCCTCCAGACCAAGCGCGGGTCGAAGATTCCCTGGGGGCACAAAACCTATTTCGACCGCCGCGCGTTCGAAGCCGACCTCGAACGCATTCAGGCGTTCTATCGCGACCGCGGGTTCCCCGACGCGCGCGTCGCCTCCTTCGACGTCAAGCTGAATGACACCCAGGACCAGGTCGACGTGACCGTCCGCATCTCGGAGGGGCAGCCGACGATCGTCTCCGCGATCGATCTCACCGGCTTCGACGTGCTCAAGCCGGGCGAACAGCGCAGCCTGCGCGACTCGCTGCCGCTGCAGGTGGACAAGCCGCTCGATCGCCCGCTCGCACTCGCCTCGCGCGAGCGCGCGCTCAACGCGCTGCGCGATCAGGGGTTCCCGTACGCGGACGTCGCCTTCTCGCAGCAGGGCGCGGGTGGCAACAAGGTCAAGGTCGCCTTCTCCGCGACGCCGGGAACGCTCGCGCATTTCGGTCCGATCAAGATCGACGGCGAGAAAAGCGTCGGCGAGAACATCGTTCGGCGGCAGCTCACCTATAAGGAAGGGGACCTCTTCTCGCGCAAGGAGATGCGCGAGTCGCAGCGCAAGCTGTACAACCTCGAGCTCTTTCAGTTCGCCAACATCGAGTCGCAGGAAGACAAGGCGCTCCAGGCCGCTGAAGTGCCGACGCAGGTGACCGTCGCCGAAGGCAAGCACCGCCGGCTGACGACGGGCATCGGCTACGGGTCGGAGGAGAAAGCGCGCGCGACGCTGCGCTGGGATCACCTGAACTTCCTGGGCAATGCGCGCCATGCGGGCGTCGAGATGAAGTGGTCGTCGCTCGATCGCGGCCTGCGGCTCGATTACACCGAGCCGTACTTCCTCAGCTCGCACATGTCGCTGAACTTCGAGGGACGCGCGTGGCAGGCGGTGGAGCCGGTCTACTCGCAGAACTCGCTCGGCGGCCGCGCGACGCTGCGGCACCAGGCGAACTTGCAGACGTACTGGGCCTTCTCGTTGATCAACGAGTTCCAGCGCAGCAGCATCACCAACGCCGGCCTCGAGGACTTCACGATCCGTAACAACCTGATCGCGCTCGGCCTCGATCCGCGCACCGGACGCACGCGCGGCACGACCGCCGCCGTCGCGTTCGACGTCAATCGCAACACGACCAACAACCTGCTCGATGCCAACCAGGGCTACGTGCTCACCACACATGTCGAACAGGCGGGCAAGTGGCTCTGGGGGACCTACAACTATTGGGAAGTGGGTGGCGAGGCGCGCCAGTACACGCGCGTGGCGCGGTCGTTCGTCTGGGCGAACCGTCTGCACGCCAGCACCATCGACGCGCTCGGCGCCGATTCGAGCGTTCCGTTCTTCAAGCGCTACTTCCTCGGCGGCGCGACGAGTATTCGCGGGTGGGGCCGCTTCGAGGTCAGCCCGTTGAGCGGCTTCGGCCTGCCGATTGGCGGCCTGTCGATGTTCGAAGGGTCGACCGAGATTCGCAAGCCGCTCTTCGGCAAGCTCGGAGCGGTTGGCTTCTTCGATTTCGGCCAGGTGTCGATGGACTCCATGCGCCTGCCGACCAATCTGGTCTATGCCGCCGGCCCCGGCTTCCGCTACCTGACGCCGGTTGGACCCGCGCGCATCGACTTCGGCTATCAGCTCAATCGCATTCCGAACCTGCGCGTGAACGGCAACCCCGAGGGACGCCACTGGCGCATCCACTTCAGCATCGGTCAGGCTTTCTAGGCAGCCACGAAGATGTCCATAGTCCGCAGATTCCTCCAGGTCGTCGCGCTCATCTGCACGCTCCTCATCGGCGTCACCTCGATGGCGGTGATCGTCAGCCAGACCACCTGGTTCAAGGAGTGGCTGCGCGGCTTCATCGTCCGGCAGGCGGACGACTACGTGAACGGCCGCCTCTCGATCGGCCGGCTCGATGGCAACCTGTTCTTCGGCGTCGAGATGGAAGACGTCGACGTGACGACCAACGGCGAGCAGGTGGTGGCGCTGAAGGACGTCGGCGTCGACTACAACTTTCTGACGTTCCTCACCGGCAACGTCGTGCTCGATCACATTCGCTTGAACGAGCCGACGATTCATCTGCAGAAAACGGCGCAGGGGTGGAACCTCGCCAATCTCATCAAGGCACAGACGCCCAACGCGCAGCGCAATCGCCGGCCGCTCGCGATCGGCGAGATCGGCATCAGCGGCGGCACGCTCTACGTCGAGAACAAGCGGCAGGGACAGCCGGTCGGGACGGCAGGTGTGAACGTGCCGACCGTCATCGACAAGATCGATCTCTCCGTGGGGGTGACGAGCGACGCCAACGAGCTGAAGGTGGACGTCAATCACGCCGCGCTGCGCGCCGAGAATCCGCACTTCGGCGTCAACGATCTCTCCGGCATCATCCGCCGCCACGAGGACAGCATCACGATCGAGAACCTGGCACTGCGGACGGAAGAGACGTCGTTGCGCGTTGCAGGCGTCGTGCGCGGCATCGGCAGCGACAAGCCGGTGGTCAACGTGAAGGCGTCATCCGACAAGTTCGCGATGGGCGAGATGGCGAACCTGGTGCCGGCGCTGCGCGGCTACGAGCAGCTGCAGCCCGCCTTCGAGGTCAACGCGAGCGGACCCGTCGATCGGCTCGACGTGCAGATGAACGTGCGCGAGAAGAACGTCGGCCAGGTCGCGGGCAACCTCGTCGTCGACGCGCTCGGTCCCGAGCGCACCATCGCGGGCCAGGTGCAGACGCAGCACTTCAATGCGGGGCCGCTCGCCCGCGGCGCTACGTTCAAGACCGATGTGACCGGCCACGCGACGATGAATCTGGCGCTGCCGGCCGGCGGGCATCCGTTCCGCGGCACCTACACGGTGGATGCGACGCGCGCGAACGTGCTCGGCTACGAGACGCGCAACGTCGTGGCCAAAGGGCGCATCGACTGGCCGACGATCGCCGTCGACGGCAGCGCCGACGGTTATGGCGGCCACGCGACCGCGCACGGGACGATTCGTGCGGCGGCGCCGCTCGAGCTCGATCTCACCGGCACGGCCGTCCATGTCGATCTCCGCAACGTCCCGCCGCAGCTGAATGCGCCGGGCGTGCCGAGCAACCTGCAGTTCGGCTACACGCTCATGGGGCGCGGTCCCGTGCTGTCGGGCACCGTGCAGATGGACGAATCGACGCTCGCCGATGCGACCATCGCGCAGGGCGCGACCGGTTCGTTCAGGGTCGGCGGCGGCCAGGCGCCCGAGTATGCGGCCAAGGCGCATGTCACCAATCTCGACCTGCAGAAGATCGGGCACGGCTTCGACATCCCGGTGATCGACGCGCCGAAGTATCAGAGCAAGATCAGCGGCGACTTCGACGTGAAGGGAAGCGGCGGCGGGCAGTTTCCGTTGACGCTCGACGCGTCGGGGACGCTCGTCGATTCGGAGATCTTCCGCGCGACCACGCCGCACTTCGCGTTCACGACGAACATCGCCGGCGGCGACGCGCACATCGTCGCCAACGGCCAGTTCAACGGGCTCGATCCATCCGCGATCTCCGGCGATACGCGCGTCGCCGGCCGTGTCAACGGCGCGGTGGACGTCAACGTCAACCTGCGCGACTACGCCAATGGCGTCACGCCCGAATCGCTCGACGCAACCGGCCGCATCGACATGAGCCACACGACGGTCGGCGGTGTCGACATCGACACGGCGATCGTCCGGGGCGATTATCAGAATCGCGCCGGCAGCCTGGATCAGCTCGTGGTCGACGGTCCGGACCTCCACGTCAAAGGTCAGGGCCCCATTGCGCTCAACGACACCGGTTCGTCGAACCTCATGCTGCACGTCGAGACACCCTCTCTCGATCGCCTTGCCCGCATCTTCGGCCAGCAGGATCTCACGGGCGCCGCAGTTGTCGACGCGACGGTCACGGGCAACGGACAGCAATTGAAGGCCGCCGGGAAGCTCGACGGCAGCAACTTGGGGAAGGGCGACAACAACGCGCTCGATCTCGACAGCACGTTCGACGTCACGCTGCCGCAGCTGAAGCTCGCGGATGCGACGGTGCATGCGAAGACGGACGCGACCTTTCTGCAGCTGGCCGGACAGCAAGTCAACTCGCTGGCGGCCGACACGACCTACGCGCAGCAGAAGCTGGACTTCAAGGCGACCGCCAAGCAGGGTGTACGGCAGCTCGATGCGGATGGCTCGGCGATCATTCACACCGACCATCGCGAGGTGCATCTCGGTTCCCTCGCCCTCAAGACCGAGAAGATCGTCTGGACGACCGATCCGGCCTCGCATCCGACGGTTCAGTACGGCAACAGCCGCGTCGAGGTGGACGACATCAAGCTGCTCAACGCCAACGCGACCGTCTCGGGGACGACGAGCGCGCCGCGCGTGGCCGGCGACTTCATGCTGACCGGCGGCTCGTTCCGCAACTTCAAGTTCATGTCGTTTGGCGGCAAGGTCGATTACGCCGGCAAAGGAATGAACGTCGACGTCCGGCTCGACCAGGATCCGCAGTCCTGGTTGACCGCGAAAGGGTTTGCGCCGACGACGCTGTTTCAGGCGACCCCGCCGAAGATGGAAGGCGAGCACGTGGCGCCGCTTCCCGGCGAGGCGATCGACATCGACGTCCGCAGCAGCCAGATCGATCTCGGGGTGGTCCAGGGCTTCACGTCGTATGTGACGAACGTGACCGGCACGCTGCAGGCGAATTTCAAGATCACGGGGTCAGGCTACGACCCGCACCTCGATGGCGGAATCGACATCAAGGGCGGCGCGTTCACCGCGCCCGATCTCGGCACTTCGTTCTCCGGTCTCGACACGCGCATCGATCTCAAGCCGGATGAGGTGACGATCAACGAGTTCCGCATCCTCGACAAGAACAAGAAGGCGATGACGATCGGCGGCAGCCTCGCCGTGCACGAGCGTTCGGTCGGCGCCGTCGACATCAAGGTGCAGTCGGACGACTTCAAGGTCATCTCCAACAAGACCGCCGATCTGAAGTTCGACAGCGACTTCCACATCACCGGCACCGTGCGCGCGCCGAAGGTCGAAGGGACCGTCGAAGTGGAGCCGGGGACGATCGACGTCGCCGACGTGCTGCAGCGCGCGACCGCGCGCAATGCCTACTCGACGACCGCCACCGAGATCGAGCCGGCGGCATCGGGTGGTCCCCAGCCGACGACGCCCGCGGTACCGGGGATCTTCGATGCGCTGGATCTGAAGCTGGGGCTGGCGATTCCCGGCGACCTGCAGCTGAAGGGGAACAACATCAAACCGGCCAACGCGCCGATCGACGTCGGCGACATGAACGTGTACGTCGGCGGCGCGGTGACGATGGAGAAGCGGCCTGGCGGGACGCTGCAGCTGGTCGGCGAGGTCAACACGGTCCGCGGCAGCTACGCGTTTCAGGGGCGCCGCTTCGACATCCTCCGCGACGGCCGCATCCGGTTCCAGGGGACCGACGTGATCGATCCGCTGCTCGACCTCACGGCGAGCCGCGTCATCTCCGGCGTCGAGGCGTTCGTCCATGTGCGGGGATCGATGCTGCAGCCGGAGCTGTCGTTCAGCAGCAACCCGCCGCAGGACGAATCCGACATCCTGTCGCTCATCATCTTCGGCGTGCCGACCAACGAGCTCGGCGAAGGGCAGCAGGTGGCGCTCGCCGCGCGCGCGCAGGCGCTCGCAGGCGGCTATCTCACGTCAGGTCTGTCGGAGGCGATCGGCAGCGCGCTGAACCTCGACGAGTTCGAGATCCAGGCGGCGGGGGAGCGCGGGCTTGGCCCGAGCATCACCGTCGGGCAGCAGGTCGCCAAGGGGTTGTTCGTCCGGCTGCGTCAGGGGTTCGGCGCGGAGCAGGCGACGGAATTCATCCTCGAGTATCAGCTCGCGAGCTTCCTGCGCCTGCAGGGGACGGTGTCGGACGTGTCGGGCACGCAGCAGCGCAACGCGTTCCGTCGCGTGGAGCGTGGCGGGCTCGATCTGATCTTCTTCTTCAATTATTAGGCGGGGCGTAAAGCCCCGCTCTACACCTTGGCGACCTGGACGCGCGCGTCGTTGAAGCACGCGCCGCCGGCGACGTCGGTCAGCGTGTCGGGGACGAGCGACGTCCCCGTGTAGCCGTTCAGCGTGTGCTTCCTCCAGAGGCCTTTGGGCAGCGACACCGTGCCGCGGCGAATCCACGCGCCGAGCGCCGCCGTGCACGTGACCTCGCCGAGCGCGTTGAAGATGCGGATCTCGTCGCCGTCGGCGATGCCGCGGGCCTCCGCGTCCTCCGGATGCATCAGCAGGCGCACCTCGGGACGTGGAATCTCCGCAAGCGTCGAGCTGATCGTCTTCTCGCTGGCCGGGGAGATGAGCGCGAGCGGAAACTCGCTCGTTGCCGGATCGGGATGATAGACGTAGAGCCCTGCCGACGATTCCTTCGCGAGCGCCTCCGGATATAAATCGATCTTCTGGTCCACCGTCCGCGGAAACACATCGCGGAACTGGATGGGCCGGCCGTCGAAGGGCGGCTTGGCGGTGCCCGCATCCCGTACTTCGTCGCCGGTGGTGCCGGGCAGCCGGTCGAGCACGTTGAGCATCTCTTCGAGCTCGCCGCGCGGATCGCTCTCCTCGCGCAACCCCGTCAGCTCGAGCAGTTCGCCGAACACCTCGGCGTTGCAGCGCGGTGTCGGTCATCACCTGCTCGAAGACCACGGTGAAGAGGTCCTCGCGCTCCAGTCCGCGCAGCACGCGCCGCTGATCGGGCGTCGTCACGGCGGGATTGCTGTTGTAGACGAAGAGCAGGTTGATGGGCGGCGTGCTCTCGAGCAGCGCACGACCGAGGCGGTTCATGTTGATGACCCGCGTTGCCGGCTCCTGCGCGCCGGTCCACGTGTTGGTGATGCCCCACGAGGCGGAGTTGCTCATCATGTAGCCGCCGCCGCGCTCGGCGAACTTGCCGCCAACGGCCGGCAGCGCGAGGATCGCCAGCGACGCGCTGCCGCCGTTGCGGTTCCGCTCCTGTCCGTAGCCGCAGCGAATCAGCGCGGGCCGTGTGGACGCGTAGAGCTGCGCGACCTGTCGCAGCGTCTCGACGGGAATGTCGGCTTCCGCGGCCGCGCGCTCGAAGGTCCAGTCACGTGCCCGCTCGCGGAGCCGTTCGACGCCGCGCGCGTGCGCCTGCAGGAACGCTTCGTCGGCGTGCCCCTCCTCGAACAGGTATCGATGGATCGAAAGTGCGACCGGCAAATCGGTGCCGGGCCGCACGGCGAGATGGATGTCCGCCTGCCTCGCCAGCGGCGTCTTGCGCGGATCGACGACCACCAGCATCGCGCCGCGGCGCTGCGCTTCACGGATGTGCGGCACGAGATGAATGCCGGACGCCGAGGGATTGCCGCCCCAGATGATGATCAGCCGCGCGTCCTCGAAGTCCTCGTAGCTGACCGACGGCATCTTGCCGTACATCGACAGGTTCGCGGCGCCGGTCGGCGCCGCGCAGACCGTCCGCGCGAGACGCGACGCGCCGAGACGCCGGAAGAGCGTTGCGTCGCTCGTGTCCTGCGTCAGCATGCCGTTCGATCCGCCGTACGAATAGGGAAGGATCGCTTCGCCGCCGAACTCGCGGCGCGTGTCGACCATCCGCTCCGCAATCGTGGCGAGCGCTTCCTCCCACGTGACGCGCTGGAAGCTGGCGAGACCCTTCGGACCCTTGCGGATCG
>QHWQ01000095.1 GCA_003222635.1 Acidobacteriota bacterium
AGCACTCGCAGGAGGCGGCTTCGAGTCTTTCACGGTCCACGACCGTCACGCGGCCTCGGTGATACTTGATCAAACCGGCCTTCTGGAGCGTCCCGGCGACCACGGTTACAGTGGGCCGACTCGTTCCCAGCATCATGGCGGCGAACTCCTGCGTCAGGGGAAATTCATCTCTTCCGACACGGTCGTGTGCCAGCAGCAACCAGCGAGAGAGTCGCTGGTCGACCGAGTGGACGGCATTGCACGCAGTCGACTGCATGATGAATCCAACCAGCGCCTGACCATACCGAGTGAGCAAGTCGTAGAAGGCACCGTGTCGATCCATCTCCTTCCGGAACGCCTCGGCTGACATCCGGTAGCACGTGTCGGTCTCGGCCTGTACCATCGCGGCCGACGGTGACGGCTCTCGGTTCAAGGCCGCAGACATCCCGAGCATGCCTTCGCGACCGATCGTGGCGACCTCCACCATGCTGCCATCTTTAAGGACGGTGACGACAGACGCGAACCCGCCTCCAGGGAAGTAGACCTGATCAATCGCCTCACCGGCTTTGTGAAGAAAGTGTTTGAGCTTGAGCGGGATGATGCCGAGCGCCGGGGCGAGTCGCGCGTAATCGTCAGGCGGAAGGGCGGCGAGGAGATTGTTTGCCGGGGGCGGGCGGTTCGAGGTTGGTAGACGTCGCTTGGGAGTCATGCAGCAGCCTCTTTCATTGTTCTAAAGAGGCTGTCGCTTCAGCCAGGCTCTGCCCCATTCAGGGCGAGGCAAGTGGCACGACTCTCGAGAAATCCGGTTGGTTGGAGCGTATCACGTCCGCGGGTCCGTGTGTCAGAAGCTAACAGACGCGGGAAGCGCGTCTCGATAGTCTCAACACGGGCGTGGTGTCTCCATGCGGATGAACCGCCGACACCCGTGAGCTGTATCTGGGAGATGAACGATGCCGAAATCCACGAGACGACGAATCGATAACGTCCTGACCATGCCATCGGTGGAATCACCGACCGCGCCGGCATTCGCCCCAGAGGTCGGCGAAGGCGACATCGCCCGACGTGCCTTCGAGCTGTACTGCGACCGAGGCCGCCAGGACGGCCACGACGTGGATGATTGGCTGAACGCCGAACGCGAATTGCGCGAAGCCACGAGATCGACGGCCGCGTGAGCGAAAGTGAAGCCTCTGTGAACATCTTCCTCGACCAACGCGTGCTGGATCGGATTCGCGCCGAATATCTGGAAATGCCCGGCATGAAGTTGACGCCCGCACAGCTGCAACGTCTGTGTGGAATCGAGCAGACGATGTGCACACTGGCTCTCGAATCGCTCGTGAAGGCCCACTTTCTGACGCTGAAATCCGACGGCACGTACGTTCGGTTGACGGAAGGCAGATCGCCGCCGCCACGGCCGGCAAAGGCGGCGACCAAACCGACACCGTTCGTGACAACGTCGCGCCGCGCAAGCTGAGTCCTTGTCAGGATGAATTGGTCTGAATGCCCGACCAACCGCTCGTACTGCTAGTCGAACACAAGGGCGGTCAGCATCAGCACGCGGAGTTGCTCTCCCGTGCCGGGTTCCGCGTGGCGTCGGTCGCCACAGAGAAATTCGACATCGTCGGCCTCCTGGAGCAGGGCCCCGCGGTCGTCGCGGCAGAACTCGACGGCTCCGGATCAGCCACAACGCTGAATCTGGCGAGGCGCTTTCGGCAGGACCCACGAGCACGTCCGATCCCATTCATCATTTACGGACACCACCTGCGTTCTGAGGATATCGAAGACGCCGCCCGAGCGGGCGCTTTGTGGCTGCAGCTCGAGCCGACCGACGGGGCAAGGTTGGTGGCAGCTGTTCGCGGTCTCATCGCCGCGTCTCGCAAGGATGGCCCATGAAACGGGGGACGGCCCTTCAACCGAGGGCACGCGCCAGATCTGCCGCCCCGGCGCTCGCCGGTCGGGTGATACGGCTCTCAGCGCCTGCGCGCTACGGTCTCGCCGTTGCCTTCGCGCTCGCGGCGATCCTTGTTCGACTGGCGCTCGATCCGGTCTGGGGGATCCGGTTTCCCTACATCACTCTCTTCCCCGCGATCATGGTCAGTGCATGGCTTGGCGGCCTGGGACCCGGAATCGTCACGACCGCGATTTCCGGGACCGCTGCCGAATACTTTTGGATCGAGCCCAGGGGCGCATGGGTCGTCGCCGACAAGAGCGAGTTGCTTGGCGTCCTCATTTTCGTCGTCGTCGGCGTCGTGATCAGCGCGTTGAACGAAGCGTGGCGTCGTGGAACGGACGCCGTCGCGGAGTCTGAAGAGCGCCTCAGCGTCACGGTGAGCAGCATTGGAGACGCCGTGATCGCGACGGACGACCGCGGGCGGGTCACGCAGCTCAATCCGATTGCGGCGGCGCTGACCGGATGGACGCACGAGGACGCGGTCGGCCGCCCTCTGAAGGACGTCTTCGTCATCGTCAACGAGCGGTCCCGACAACCCGTTGAGAACCCCGTCGATCGAGTCCTCAAAGAAGGCGGGATCACCGGCGTGGCCAACCACACGGTGCTCCTTTCCAAGGATGGTCGAGAAATCCCGATCGACGACAGCGCCGCACCAATCAGGACCACCGATGGACGGATGGTGGGCGTTGTGATGGTTTTCCGCGACATCACGGAACGACGTCGTGTCGAACGGGATCACGCGGCGCTGCTCGAACGCGAGCGCGCGGCTCACGACGAAACGGAGCGTTCCCGGCGCAGCGCCGAGACAGCCGTGGAGCAGCTCCGTGTCGCTCTTGAAGCCGGCCGTATGGGCACGTGGGAGTACACGATGCGAACCGGCATCGTGAAATGGTCGCCTGGCCTCGAAGCCATCCACGGCTATTCGCCGGGAACCTTTCCCGGGACGTTCGACGCCTTCCGTGACGAGATCTATCCTGCCGATCGTGACCACGTCCTCACGGCAATCAGGCAAGCCGTCGAGCAACGTCGGGATCACCAGATCGAGTATCGGATCGTCCGAACGGATGGCAGCGTACGGTGGGTCGAAGGACGGGGCCAACTGTTCTTCGACGAGCGAGAACAGCCTGACCGGATGATTGGTGTGTGTACGGACATCACGGAACGCAAGAACGCGGACGAGCGATTCCGGTTGGCCGTCGAGGCCATACCAACCGCGATGTTCGTCGTGGACCAGCACGGCACCGTCGTGCTGACGAACAAGGAGACCGAGCATCTGCTCGGTTATACACGGGAGGAGATCCTGGGCCAGGCGGTGGATCGGTTCGTACCGGCGCGGCTCGGCGAAGGCTACCAACGGCCGCGCACGGGAATCGAACGCGACCTGTACGTCTTGCACAAGGACGGCACGGAGATCCCGGTCGAAACCGGTTTCAACCGAATTGAGACGGCAGATGGTCTCTTGATCCTCGCAGCCGTCACTGATATCCGAGAGCGCAAGGCTGTCGAAGACGCACGCGAACAGCTGCTCGTGCGCGAGCAGGTGGCACGGGCAGACGTTGAGCGGGCCAGCCGGTTGAAAGACGAGTTCCTGGCGGTGTTGTCGCATGAACTGCGGACGCCGCTGAATGCCGTCCTCGGATACGCCCACCTCCTGAGTGCAGGCGACCTGTCACCCGAACGTGCCGAGCACGCGCTCGAAGCCATTCAGCGAAACGCGCAGGCGCAGGCGCGGCTGGTCGAGTCGTTGTTGGATCTGTCACGGATCATGGCGGGTAAGCTGGAGTTGAACGTCGAGCATTTGAGCGCCGCGGCCATCCTGGATGCCGCCATCGAAGTGATCCGTCCAGACGCCGAAGCGAAAGGGATCGTCGTCGATGTCTCCGCTCCAGCCGGCGAGGTTGCCCTCGCCGGCGATGGCGGTCGACTGCAGCAGGTCTTGTGGAACTTGCTCTCCAACGCCATCAAGTTCACCCCGCACGGCGGGCGCGTCGATGTTCGCGTCACCGAGCACGCCTCGCAGGTCGCGATCCAAATTAGCGACAATGGTCAAGGCATCGGTCCCGATTTTCTTCCGTATGTGTTCGATCGATTCAGGCAGGCGGAGAGCCACAAGGGGCGATCTCCCGCGGGACTCGGTCTTGGCCTCGCGCTGGTGCGCGAGATGGTCCAGGCACATGGCGGATCCGTAGTCGCGGCGAGTCCCGGCGAAGGTCGCGGGAGCACGTTTACCGTGACGCTTCCGCTGGCAACCGCTCTCCCACCGAGCGAGGACCGTCCGGCGCAACCGGAAGAAACCCTGGCTTCGCTATCCCCGCTCGAGATCCTGATTGTCGATGACGATGGCGACGCACGGGACTTGCTGACGCTGCTGTTGGAATCGCGCGGCGCGACGGTGAGCTCGGTGTCGTCGGCGAAAGAAGCGCTCAGCGCCGTCAGCACACGGAGACCCGATGTGTTGCTTGCCGATCTCCGCATGCCGGAGGAAGACGGTTACTCCCTGATTCGGCAGGTCCGTGCGAGTGAACGCGAGCGCGAAACCGGCCGTCTTCCCGCGATTGCCGTCACCGCGTACGCGAGCGCGAGTGACCGCGAACGTGCGATTGCCGCCGGCTACGACGCCCACGTGGCGAAGCCGGTCGATCCGGATGCGTTGGCTCGGGCGATTGCGAAGGCCGCCAAGGCCGAGAACGTGTGAACGCGTCATGGCATCCATCAAACACCGCTTGGGTCTTGTCCGATGTCTGCGCGGAAGCGGGACTAAACGCGATGACCGCCGCGACGGGCGTACAGGGCCGGCGGATCATGTCCGACCCCGAGCACCGCCGAACGAATCCCGCCACCTACGCGGCCGGACGTAGAGGCTGCGAACAGGCGGCTGCCGAAGGCGCGCTCGACGAGGCTTGGAACGTACACGTCCACATCCATGTTTTTGGGATGAAATGGTCGGGGCGACTGGATTTGAACCAGCGACCCCTCGGTCCCGAACCGAAGTCCCGCACCTCAGTTCTCGAACGATTCCGAAATTTTCGAGCCTGCCAATGGCCTGCCTTCGCTGGTCAATGCCGTCATTGATTGCCGCCCTTGTCGGCGTGAAATGATCTCAGCATGGATTACCGGGAGCGCATCATCCGAGACCCTCAGATCGTTCGAGGGGAGCCGGTCTGAAGGGGACCCGGGTGACGCTGAAGACCGTCCTTGCGAGCCTCGCCGAGGGCCCGGCGATCGCGTTTGCGGGCACCTCTGCCCCGGAGACTTGCGGTGACGTTGAAGGCTCGCGTTAAGGCTGGACGTCTCGTTGTTGACGAACCCACCGATCTCCCGGAAGGCACAGAAGTAGAACTGCTGCCTCTCGATCCCGGAGATTGGCTCGATGACGAAGATCGCGCCGCGCTGCACAAAGCCTTGAGGGAGTCCGAAGCCGATGTGAAGGCCGGTCGCCTCGTCGACGCGGACGTGATTCTTCGCGAACTTCGGTCGCGTTGAAGAATCGTTTCGTCGGTTCACTGCCACAGCTCAGGAACACGTTCGGCGAGAGCAAGCCTGGTGGCTGGCGAATCGCGACCACGCCGAGGTGTTCGCAGAGGAGCTTGAACAGGCGTTCAAGATCATCGCAGCCCTTCCCGGCGCATCGACGCTCATCTCTATTACACGTTCGACGACGTTCAGGTGTTGATCCGCGCCCTCTGGGGTGCGCGCCGCGAACGCGGCCCGCGACTCTAGCGGGCGTGCGGGATCCAGTTCACGCGCGTGCCGTAATCGAGCGACGCGTACCAGCTGCCACGTCCCTGCGGGATTAGATCGAGGATGTTGTAGACCGGTTGCAGCAGATCTATGCCTCGTTCATTCATGTCATCGTCAAGCCACGGGTGCGCCGTGTAGAAGTGGCGCAGCGTGCCCTTAGCGTCGCGAGTGAAGACGCTCAAGGCCGAATCCTGGCGGCCCTCCGCATCCTCGCTCCGGAAGTCGTACTTGAACGTGCTGTCGCCGGCGCTCAGCAGGCGCAGATTGTGCCAGCCGCGCAACCGCGCGTGGGCGCGAAGAGTCGCAGGATCGGCGGCGGCCACGATCGCCAGGTCGACGTTCTGGGCGAGATGCGGAGCGATACCGTTGAACGTGTCGATCCACATCGTACACATCGGGCAAGCGGTCGTGTTTCGTTTTCCAAACATGAAGTGATAGACGATCAGCGCCCGCCCTGGGCCGCTGAACAGCTCGCTCAGACGCACTGAACTGACCGGACTATCGGAGCCATTGAGGTCTCGGGGACCCTCGTGGAACACGTAGTCGGTCACCTCGGCGCCGGCCGGCAGCGCCCGGCGGAGCGCCGCGACTCGCTCGATACTCCGGAACATTTCCATTTCGGCCAATCGGAGCTCTTCGCGCTTCTGAAGGTATTCACGCGGTTCATTCACGAGGCGCGTGTGACGAAGCATGCCGTCGGTTTTTTCGCGATCAACGTGCTTGGGCCCGCTTGCGATCGGCTGTGGATGCGTGGTGATACTCATGCGACCCTCCTCATTCAACGGAATCGCGCAGCGGGCGCGTTGTCGGCCAGCAAGGGTAGCGTCAGGGTACCTTTCGGATCACGATTGAAGCCAGAATCGAGGGAATCTCGAAGATTAGCTGCGGAGTACAGTCTGGTAGTGCCCGATCAAGGCCGAATTGCTAGAAAAAATTGGTCGGGGCGACTGGATTTGAACCAGCGACCCCTCGGTCCCGAACCGAGTGCTCTACCAGGCTGAGCCACGCCCCGACAACTTCACTAGCCTATCAGACAATCTGCCAGGTCCAAAGGACCCGGCCTGCAGGTGGATCGAGATTTAACGGACCGGCGTCGGCGCGTCGAGTGGCAGCTTCTCCAAAAAGTCGAACGCGTCGTGCGCGGTCATGTCGGGCTGCAGCGGCGTGATCGAGATGTAGCCGTCGCGCACGGCCTGGTAGTCCGAGCGGTCGTGCGGCTCCCACTCGTTCTCCCCTTCCTCGATCCAGTAGTACGCGCGTCCGCGCGGGTCGATCCGTTCGTCCACCACCGTGATGTGATTGCGCCTGGCCTGCACCGTGACGCGGAAGCCCTTATTGGGCCCGTACGGCACGTTGATGTTGAGGAACGTGAACTTCGGGATGCCGTTCTCGAGCACTTGCTCCGCGACGATCGCGGCCGCGCGCGCCGAGGGGCCAAACTCGAATTCATTGCGCCGGTGGAAATTCTGTGTCGACACGGCGATTGCCGGAATCCCGAGCAGCGCGCCCTCGAGCGCACCGGACACCGTGCCCGAATACGTCACATCGTCGCCGAGATTCCATCCCTTGTTGATGCCCGAGACGATGAGATCGGGCTTCTGCTTGATGATGTGCGAGATCGCCAGGTTCACGCAGTCGGTCGGCGTGCCGTCGATGCCGTAGGTCTTCGGCCCGATCGTCTCGATGCGCAGCGGACGGCGCAGCGTGAGCGCGTGGCCGATCGCGCTCGCCTCCTGCATCGGCGCGACGGTCGTCACATTTCCGAGATGTCCCAGCGCCGCCGCGAGCGTCTTGATACCCTCGGAGTGCACGCCATCGTCGTTGGTGACCAGAATTTCACGCATCGGAATCTTTGATTGTATCGGTGCGAATGAAGAGCAGCAACACAGCCGCGACGCCGGCAAGTGCCGCACCCGTCATGAATGCCACCGGCGCCCCGAAGTGCTCGTACAACTCGCCGAAGAGCACGCTCGCAATCAAGGCGCCGACACCGATCGTCGCGTTGTACCAGCCGAACGCCGCGCCGCGGCGGTCGGCCGGCGTCAGATCCGCGATGAGCGCCTTCTCCGCGCCTTCGGCGAGCGCGAAGTAGAGGCCGTAGAACAGAAACCAGGCGATGAACGCGGTCGCACCCGCGGAGGTCGCGAAGCCGAAGTAGACGAGCGCGTAGACGATCCAGCCAGCGATGATCACGCGCCTGCGTCCGAATTGATCCGACAGCGATCCACCCCACGTCGACAGCGATGCCTTGACGACGTGGATCGCCGCCCACAGCAGCGGAACGTACGTCGCGCCACCAAGCGCATCTGAAAGTCGCAGCAGCAGGAATGCATCCGCGGAGTTGCCGAGACTGAAGACGAGGAGCACTCCCAATAACGCCACGACTCGACCCGGAAGTCTCTGGTTGGTCGTTGGTGGTTGGTAGTTGGTAGTGGTTCGGGGTTCGCTGGTGCGCGGGTTCGAGTCGACGGCCGCAGCTTCATCGACGAAAAACAGCAGCGCGACGGCGATGGCGCCCGGAATCGCAGTGAGGCCGAAGAGCAGCCGGTACTCGTCCGGCATGAAGAAGAGGAACACGGTCGCGACGAGTGGGCCGACGATGGCGCCGGTGTGGTCCATCGCGTTGTGAAATCCGTAGATGCGGCCGCGCGTGGTCGGCGTGGCAAAGCGCGCGAGCAGCACGTCGCGAGGCGCGCCGCGAATCCCCTTGCCGACGCGATCGAGCGCGCGGATGACGAGCACCTGCGGCCACGAGGTCGTCACCGCGATGAACGGACGCGCGATCGACGAGATCGCGTAGCCGCCGATGACGATCGGCCGGCGGCGCGTGCTGCGGTCGGTCCAGTACCCGGAGAGGACCTTCAGCAGGCTGTTCACCCCTTCGGCAACGCCCTCGATGATGCCGAGCGAGAGCGCGCCCGCCCCCAGCACCCGCGAGAGGTACACGGGCAGAAGCGGATAAATCATTTCCGTGGCCGCGTCGGTGAAGAGGCTCGTCAGGCCGAGAAACCAGACGGGACGGGGGATGCGCGGTTTTTCGGCGGGTGCTGGAGTCATCCTGTTTCGTACCTTACGATCAGATCACACCGTGGCCACTCTGCAGGACCTGCTGTCGGCTCGAACACACGAGGCGGCCCCCGCGCTCGTTGAACCGCTCCCGGGCGGCCGGCTGCGCTGCCACGCGTGCGGCCATCGGTGCCCGATTCCGGAGGGCGCGGTCGGCGTCTGCAAGGTTCGATTCAACGAAGGCGGACGCCTGCAGGTGCCGTGGGGCTACGTCGGCGGCGTGCAGTGCGACCCTGTCGAGAAGAAGCCCTTCTTCCACGTCTACCCCGGCGCGCTGGCCTACAGCTTCGGGATGCTCGGCTGCGACCTGCACTGCAGCTACTGCCAGAACTGGGTGACATCGCAGGCGCTGCGCGATCCGCACGCGGGCGCGCCGCCGCGCGACACGACGCCGCAGTCGCTCGTGCAAGAGGCGCTGCGTCAGGGCGCCAGGCTGGTGGTGTCTACGTACAACGAGCCGCTCATCACGGTGGAATGGGCGACGGCAATTTTCCAGGAGGCGCGCGCGCACGGCCTCGCCACCGCATTCGTGTCGAACGGCAACGGCACGCCTCGCGTCCTCGAGTACCTGCGTCCGCACATCGACGCCTACAAGGTCGATCTCAAGAGCTTTGACGATCGGCGCTACCGCGACCTCGGAGGGCGGCTGCAGCCGATCCTCGACACGATCACATGGCTGCACGGCGCCGGCGTGTGGGTCGAGATCGTGACGCTGCTCGTCAGCGGGTTCAACGACAGCGAGGCGGAGCTCACGGGTCTCACGGAGTTCATCGCGAGCGTCTCGCCCGACATCCCGTGGCACGTCACCGCGTTCCACCAGGACTACAAGATGACCGACCCGGCGGACACCACGCCGCAGATGCTGCTGCGTGCGGCCGGCATCGCACGCCGGTCGGGTCTTCGATATATCTACGCCGGCAATCAGCCCGGGCGCGTCGGCGCGCTCGAACACACGCACTGTGCGGGCTGCGGCGAGCGGCTCATCAGCCGTTATGGCTATTTCATCCAGGACTACCGCCTGCAGGCCGATGGCACCTGCCCCCGCTGCAACGGTAGAATCCCCGGCATCTGGGGCACGCGCTTCGAGGGGCAGCGGACGGCCACACCGTACCTGCCACACGATCGCACGCGGCTCTCGGTCCTATGACACGCGACGTCTTCGAGCGCCCGCTGCGAAATCTCCGCCTGTCGGTCACGGACCGCTGCAACCTCCGCTGCGCGTACTGCATGCCGGAGCAGGACTACGTCTGGCTGCCGAAAGACGATCTGCTGCAGTTCGAGGAGATCGAGGCGCTGGTCGAGCTGTTCCTCGACGAAGGCGTCGACAAGGTTCGCTTGACCGGCGGCGAGCCGCTGCTGCGTCGCGATCTCCCCGTCCTCGTGCGCGGCCTCGCGGCGAAGCCACGCATTCGCGACCTGGCGCTGACCACCAACGGTGTCCTGCTCGCCGGCAACGCGCAGGCGCTGAAGGACGCGGGGCTGCATCGCGTCACCGTCAGCCTCGACACGCTGCGCCGCGATCGCTTCGCCGGCCTCGCGCGCTTCGACGAGCTCGATCGCGTGACGCAGGGCATCGACACCGCTGCCAGGATTTTCGGTGAGCTGAAGCTCGATACGGTGGTCATTCGCGGCGTGAATGACGACGAATTGATCGACCTCATCGAGTTCGGGAAGGCGCGCAACGCCGAAGTCCGTTTCATCGAGTACATGGACGTCGGCGGCGCCACGCAGTGGTCGATGGATCGCGTCGTGTCGAGGACGCAGATGCTCGACGCCATCGCGCAGCGCTACGGCGCCGCGACGCCGATCGCCGAGGACTCGTCCGCGCCGGCGCGGCGCTACCGGCTGGCGGATGGAACGGTGTTCGGCATCATCGCCTCGACGACCGCACCGTTCTGCAGCGATTGCGATCGCAGCCGGCTGACCGCCGACGGAATGTGGTACCTGTGCCTCTACGCGACCGAGGGGAAAGATCTTCGCCGCGCGCTGCGCTCGGGCGCCCCGCCTGCCGAGATTGCGTCGATGATTCGTTCCGTCTGGCAGCAGCGGCGCGATCGCGGAGCTGAAGATAGGCTGACGAGCGACGCGCGAACGCCGCTCATCCCGCTCGACCGCCTACGGCGGGATCCCCACCTCGAAATGCACACCCGCGGCGGTTAGCGGCAGGTCCGCCTGAAGGCGGACACTACCGATATCCGCGCTACCGATATCTGCGCGTCGGTAGTGTCCGGCTTTAGCCGGACCTCGTCGGCAATTCGCACAATTGATCGAATGCCGCGGTGAGACGCTCGGCGATCTGCCGCGCGTCGCGGTTCTCGATCTCGCTCCGCTGCAGCATGAACACCAGCTTGCCGTCGCGCAGAATTCCAATGGATGGAGACGAGGGCGGGTACGGCGCGAAGTAGGCGCGCGCACGATCGGTCGCGTCGAGATCGGCGCCCGCGAATACGGTGCCGACCAGATCCGGCTTGCGATCGTGCTCGAGCGCGAGCGCGATGCCGGGACGCGCCTTGCCGGCCGCGCATCCACAGATCGAATTGACGACGATCATCGTCACGCCGGGCGCGGCGACGGCCGCGTCCACATCGGCCGGGGTGCGCAGCTCGCGCACCCCGAGGCGGGTCAGCTCCGCGCGCATGGGCGCGATGAACG
>QHWQ01000230.1 GCA_003222635.1 Acidobacteriota bacterium
CAATCGCGATGATGTTCCCGTAGTACTGCCCCTGCTGCGGGTTCTGAAGAAAGAGCGTGCGCCGCTGGTTCACGTTTCCCGTCGTCGCGCCCGGCTGGAACACGGCGGGGTTGATGTTGTCGCCGACGGGCAGCCGATGTCCGCGCGAGTTCACGTAGTTGGCCGACGCGGCCCATGACGTCCCGAGCTGCCGCTGGAAGCTGATGTTCCACTGGTCGGCGTACCACTTCTTCATGTCGAGCGGGTAGGTCACCCAGTTCGCAAACTGCGGGAACGTCATGTTCTCGTTGCGCACGAGCGGGAACGGATTGCCGCCCGCCACGTTCGCGAATGGATCGTCGAGCAGCGGTCCGCTCACGACGAGCGTGCTGCCCAGCGGCGGCGCGGTGGCGAACCCGAACAGCATCCAGAGATGCGGCAGGTCGTAGAAGCGTCCCCACGCCGAGCGGACGGTCATCTTGCCGTCGCCGTTCACGTCGAGCGCCGCGGATACCCTCGGAGCGAACTCCCACAGGTCCCGATTGCCAGCAGACTTGCCGGGATAGCCCGCGTCGCCGAAGAAGATCACGCCGGTTGGCGCGTTCTTGTAGACGGTGCTGCGCACGCCGCTCTGCCACTGCGCCAGATCGAAGTGGCTGAACTGTCCGTTCTCCTCGACGAACGGCAGGTACGGTTCCCAGCGAAGCCCCGCGTTCACCGTCAACCTGGGGGTGATCGTCCACGCGTCCTGCGCGTAGATGCCCGTATACGTGCTGCGATCGCGGATGAAAATCCGGTTGCCCTGGGAGAACGTCTGCGCGCGTCCAATCATGAAGTCCGCTAGCGCCAGCCCGGTCGTCGCGCCGCTGAAGGTGAATGGACCTGTGGTGTTGATGTAGGTGCTGCCATCGACGGACTGGCGGATGAAGCTGCCGCCGAACCCGAGCTGGTGCGAGGCGCGGATGATGCTCAGGTCCTCCGAGAACTGGAGGCTGTTGGTCGGCGTGCTCGAGGAGCTCGCGCCGGTGTTGCCGAGCGTGAACGCGCCGGTGACCGTCACGCGAAGGAAGCCGGGCATCATGTCCGCCATCCTGATCCCGACGTCCGGTCCGCCGAACTGATGGATCCATGGCTTCTCGACATCGATGTTGTTGTAGCCGAACCGGAACGAGCTCACCGAGTTCGAGCTCAGAAGATACGTGTCACCGACGACGAGTGAGTGGACCATGTCGTTGATCGGTGAAGAGAAATAGGCCAGCACGTTGTCCGGATCGTTGTCCGGCTGCGCCTTGTAACGGGCGAGCTCGTATCGGGTGAACAGCGTGTGCCTGCTGGACATCGTGTAATCGACGCGGCCGATCGCCAGGTTCTCGAAGTTGTGCTGCCGGCGCGAGAACTCGACGCGCCCGCACGGGTCGGTCGTCCTCGGCAGCCGCGCCGCGATGTTGACCGCGGCGGGCGAGAAGAGCGCCGGCGAGATGCGGTTGCTCGCGTCAAACGGCGCACGCAGCGCAATGCTGCGCCCGGCATTGCACGCCGGGGACGTAATGGTCGAGAAATCACCCCCCAGCATCTGCGCGGTCGGCACGAACTGGAAGAACGTGGCGGGCGTGACGTTCACACGCGTGCCCTGATAGCCGACGAAGTAGAACAGCTTGTTGGCGATGACCGGTCCGCCCAGCGTGCCGCCAAACTGATCGCGCCGCAGCCCATCGTCCTTTTTCTTGCCGTCCGGTCCGACGGCGGCGAAGTAGTTCTTCGCGTTGAACCGGTGATCGCGGAGGAACTCGAACCCGTCGCCATGGACGGTGTTGGTGCCCGACTTGGTGATCGCATTCACCGCCGCGGCCGAGTGGAACCCGTACTGCGCTGGGAGCGCGCTGGTTTCGACCTTGAACTCCTGCATCGCGTCGGGAAAGGGGAGCGGAAGGTTGACGCTGCCGTACGGATCGTTGTGATTGCCGCCGTCGAGAATGTAGTTGATCCCGTTGGCCAGTCCGCCGGCGACGGAGATGAGCGCCGATGGGTAATTGCGCGGCGTCGACAAAGCGTTCGAGCCGGCACCCGCAGCCGGCGTCGCCATTCCCGCGGAGAGCACGAGCTGTGTGAGCTGCCTGCCGTTGAGCGGAAGTTCGAGCACCTGCTCGTTGGTGACGACCTGGCCGATGCCGGGATTGCGCGTCTCGACGAGCGGCGCGGTCCCTTCAACGGTGATCGTCTCCGCGAGCGCGCCGACTTGCAGCGTCACGTTCAGCGTCGGATTCGCGTTCACTTCGAGCACGATGCCGGTTTGCGCATAGGTGCGGAACCCCTGCAGCGATGCTTCGAGGCGATAGGGTCCGACGGGCAGGTTCGTGATGATGTACGCGCCCGTCTCATTCGTGGTGTCGCTGCGCACGAGCCCCGTGTCGGTCTGTGTCACGGTGACCGTGACGCCGGGAAGCGCGAGCCCACCGCTGTCTTTCACGGTGCCGTTGATCTGCGCGGTCGACACGGCCTGTGCCGACGCGATCGTCGATGCGAGCAGCATGAGTATCAGTGAGCGAAGGATTGTGCGCATAGGTGGGCGCTGTCTAACATTTCGCTCAGGAAAACGCAAGGTTTCGTTGACTCTCCGCTCACCGGACAGGTAGAATCCGCCCGCCATGCGTCGCCTACTTCTGTTCGCCGTGCTCATGATGCTGCCGTGCCAGGCGGCGTTCGCGCAGATGGATCTGATGGGCGTGTGGCGTCCGCTGCCGCGCAATCAGGATGGCAGCGGGATGACGGGCGACGTCGCCGGCGTGCCCGTGAGCGATGCCGCGCGGTGGAGAGTTGAGAGCTGGTCGCCGGAAGATTTCGACGTCACCGAATGGGCGTGCCGTCCGCATGCGTGGGACTACTCGCTCGAGGGCCCGCTCTCGGCGCTGCGCATCTGGGCGGACATCGATCAGGCGACGCAGAAGGTGATCGCGTTTCATGGCCACCTGAATCAGCAGGAACAGGAAACGACGATCTGGATGGACGGTCGTCCGCATCCGCCCGCCAACGCGCTCCACACCTGGAGCGGATTCTCGACCGGTGAATGGGACGGCGACGTGCTCGTCGTCACGACGACGCATCTGAAGGAAGCGTATCTGCGGCGCTCGGGCCTGATGCACAGCGATCAGGCGACCATCCGCACGCGCTATCGCCGCATGGGCGATTACCTGCAGACGACGTCGATCGTCTACGACCCGGTGATGATGACCGAGCCCTACATCCGCAGCACGATGATGTGGGTGCTCGATCCGGCGCTGCCGATGTCGCCCTATCCGTGCGAGGAGGCGACCGAGACCGCGATTCCGCGCGGCACGGTGCCGCACTTCCTGCCGGGCAAGAGCCCGCTGCCGGGTCTCGACAAGGACCTCACCGATCGCTTCGGTACGCCGTACGAGCCGCGTCTCGGAGGAGCGGCGACGATGTATCCCGAGTACATCGTGAAGATGAAGACGATGCCGAAGCCGCCGAAGGTCACCCGGGGTGGTGGGGA
>QHWQ01000231.1 GCA_003222635.1 Acidobacteriota bacterium
ATAGGTCAATGTTTCGTTGGCCGCAATCGGCGCGTTGCTCGGAATGCTCGCCGATGAGGGCGCGGGCTCACGTGACGCCGGCGTCGATGCGGTAGGGTCGGTCGCCGCATCGACCGATGCCTCGACAGCCTCCGCCGGGCGCTGCGCACGCACGCCCCGGCCGACCATGACGCCACAGAGGAAGATGACTACGGCGACGACGGTGGAGGCCATGAAGAGAAAGACCAGCTGCTTACCATTCAGCTGAATCTCATGGAGGCCTTCGTCTGCCATTAGTTGGGTTGCCCGCAGTGTAGCACGCAACCCCTAGTGTGTTTCGATTTTTTCGAGGAGGCTCCTGGCTGCCGGGTTGGATGGCTCGCGTGTCAGGACGGTCTGCAGCTCCAGCCGCGCGGCCTCGACGTTCTTCGCCTGCACATAGGCCTCGGCCAGCGCGACACGCGCGTCCGTCTGATCGTCGCTCCAGATCGAGATCTTCAGCTCGTCGATCGCGTCGGCAATCTGCCCTTCGCGCAGATACGCGCGTCCGAGCAGCAGGTGCGCTTCACGATCGTAGGGCGACAGATAGATCGCGCGGCGCAGCTCGTTGATCGCTTCCGCATCGCGTTGCGCCTGATACAGGCGCCGTCCGCTCTCGAGATGAAACACCGCCGCCTCGCGCTGGTCCCGCTGCTCGGCGGCGGCGATCGCGTCGTCCATACGCGGCATGCCTGCGGCATCGAGATCGGTCTTCACGCGCTCGAGACCGGGCGGCACGGCGGCCGTGGCGGCCGGCTGCTTCTTCTCGAAATCCACCCACTTCGACGCGAGCCGTTTGGCCAGATCCTTCTCGCGCTGCCCTTCCGCCGCATTGGCCGACGCCTGCAGCGCCACACCGAGCACCCAGTGCGCGGCATCGTCCGCCGGGTTGCGGCGAACGGTTTCGCGCAGCCACGTCACGGCGCTCAGCGTGTCGTGCGCGAGCCACGATGCGTAGCCGAGATTGAACGTGAGATCCGGATCCGACGGATTGGCCGCCATCGCCTGCGTGAACAGGTCCGCCGCGGACGTATCCGGGGACTTCACCGTCCGGCGCAGCTGCGCGACGCCGAGATCGTTCAACAGTGCCGCATCGCGCTTCTCCCGGTTCAGCACCGTGAGCCCGTCGATCGCTTCCGTGTGGCGTCCGAGGTTGAGCAGCGAGAGCGCCGCGTCGAAGCGCGCCTGGCGCGACAGCGGGCTCTCCACGGGCACCTGCCGCGCGATGTCGAGTGCCTGCTTGTGATTGCCCTGCTCCGTGTAGACGTTCCAGAGCGCGAGTCGCGCGCGGTGATAGTCGGGCGCATACCGCAGCGCCTCTTTGAGAAAGATCGCCTGCGTGGCCGGATTCTCGGCGACCGAGCCCTTGACGAACTGCTCGAACGCCGAGAGCGGCGGATGCGTGCTCTCCATCGCGGAGGTGGAGACGGTTGAATCCGGCACGACGCGGCGCGCGACGTTTGCAAGGAGCGCGAAGAAGTCGTTCAGCGCGCCCATCTCCACGATTTCGGGGAACCGGCGCCCGGTGTCGAGACGGATCGGCCTTGCGCGAATGGTCAGCGAGGTGCCGTCGACCGCGAACGATCCGGTGACGACCTGCTCGGCGCCGACGATCTGACCAATGCGGACGATCGTCGCTTCGCTGAGCGTCGCCGCCGGCGGCACCCGCAGGTGCTCGAACGCACGGAGGCGATCGTCGCGCGACAGCGCCTGCGCGCCGAGCGCGATCAGATCGTCGGTCAGGGCTGATGCGGCGCCTTCGGCGAGCCAGTTGAATCGCGGCTCCCGCGTGGCATTCTCGAAGGGCATCACGAGCTGCCGCGCCCCGACGGATACCAGCTGCTGCGCGCGTGCGGGCGCCGCCAGCGCCAACAGCATCAACAGCGCCAGGGTCTTCACGCGGCCTTGACCGGCCGAACGAGCACCGACATCAAACACTGGCCTGCCCCGGTCGCGCGGCACTGCTCGGTGCCCACCTCGACCTCGAGATTGAACAGATACATCAGCCGCCGGATGGCGGACGCGTAGAACTCGCACAGCGGCTGCTCGCTGCGGTCGCGCACCTCGCAGAAGATCGATCCGCGGATGTCCACGGCGCCGCGTCCCTTGCGCCACTTCACGATCGCGCGGCTCCCTTTGTAGGTGGTGCGAATCATCCGGCGCGCGATGCGCATCACCAGATGCACGCGGATGCCGGGCGGCGCGGCACGGATGATCGCGCGCTCGAAGGCAGGGAGATCCGCGACGGTCCATTCCGCGGTGTACTCGCCCGCGCGCCCCGCGATGAGGCGATAGGGCTCCCCTTCCTGACGCAAAAAGCTGAGCACCGCCGCCAGCGGCGCCAGCCCAATGCGTCCGTCGCGCAGGCCGGACGGGTTCAGCCACGATTCGTAGAATTCGAGGCGCGTCGGCAGGAGATCCGCGATTCCCTGATGGAGGCTCGCAACAAGGAGCCGACCGATGCCGGCTTCAATCATGCGCAATGTCTGATAACGTACGCGAGAAACCTTCCCAGCGTACCACGAATGATCCTCCCGCTACACGATCGCCTTCGCGTGCATGTCGCGCGCCTGCTGACCGCGCTCTATTCACTTGATGAGTCATCTCTGCCGGCGATTGCGCTGGAATATCCGCCCAATCGCGATCTCGGCGACCTCGGCACGCCCGTCGCCTTCGAGCTCGCGCGCCGTTTGCGCAAGGCGCCGCGCGCCATCGCGCAGGAAATTGCCGGCGCATTCGGATCGCTCGACGGCATCCGCCAGGTCGCGGCGGCACCAAACGGCTACCTGAATGTTTTTCTCGAGCGCCGCGATTTTCTGCTGGCTCGGCTGTCTGATGCATCCGCGGCCGCGCCGCCGTCGGCGGCCAAGGCCATTGTCGAGCACACGGCGATCAACCCGAACAAGGCGGCGCACATCGGGCATCTTCGCAACTCGGCGCTCGGCGACACGCTCGTCCGCGTGCTCCGCTTCCAGGGCATCCCGGTCGAAGTGCAGAACTACATCGACGACACCGGCGTTCAGGTCGCGGACGTCGTCGTCGGCGTCCGCGTGCTCGAGGGCAAGAGCCTCGATCAGATTCGCCAGACCGCGGAGACGACGCGCTTCGATTACTACTGCTGGGATCTCTACGCGCGCGTCACCGAATGGTACGAGGAAGACAAGGCGCGCCTCGACACCCGCGCCAGGACGCTGCACGACATCGAGCATGGCGGCAATGACAACGCCGAGATCGCCGCCTTCATCGCCGATCGCATCGTCCGCTGCCATCTGCAGACCATGGCGCGGATGAACGTCGACTATGACCTGCTGACGTGGGAAGGCGACATCCTGCGGTTGAAGTTCTGGGCACAGGCGTTCGATGTGCTGAAGGCGAAGAAGGCCGTGTATCTCGCGACCGAAGGGCGTCTCGCGGGCTGTTGGGTGATGCCGATTCAGGAGGATCTGGAAAATCCCAAAGCCCAAATCCCACATCCCGAATCCCAAGAGTCGGAGCCCGAAGAGGAGCGCGAAAAAGTCATCGTCCGCTCGAACGGGGTCGTCACCTACGTCGGCAAGGACATCGCCTATCAGTTCTGGAAGCTCGGCCTCCTCGGCAAGGACTTTCACTATCGCGTCTTTTCGCAGAAGGCGTTGACGCCGGGGCCGCTCTGGGCGACCTGCACGACGGGCGGTGAGGGCCTCGCATCACTTCTCGTACGAGATGGTGGCGCTGTCGCACGCGACCGCTCGCGAGCTTGGCTATGCGCCGCCGCCCGATGCAGAGGACGCGAAGCGGCCGTTCGTCGAGGTGTCCGGCCGCAAGGGAACCGGCGTCAAGGCCGACGATCTGCTCGATACGCTCGTTCGCTCCGCGGGCACCGAAGTGGGCACCCGCAATCCGGAGCTCGGCGAGCAGGAGCGTCTGCGCATCGCGGAAATGATTGCGATCGCGGCGGTCCGCTACTTCATGGTGAAATTCTCGCGCGGCAAGGTCATCGCCTTCGACCTGGCCGAGGCGCTGAGCTTCGAGGGCGAAAGCGGTCCCTATATCCAGTACGCGGTCGTCCGCGCGAACAACATCTTTCAGAAGGTTCAGCAGCGCGACGGGCTCGATGAAAAGGCGCTGCTCGAGACGCTGCGGGATGTGCCGTCAGGCGAGCTGGATGGCGCCAACGGCGGCCACGAGCTCTGGTCGCTGGTCCTGGATGCCGCCCGGCTCGACGAAATCGTCGAACAGGTCATCCGGTCGCTCGAATTCTCCGTGCTCGCAAAGTATGCATTCACCCTTGCGCAGTCCTTCAACGCCTTTTATCATCGCGCACCTATCCTCAACGAAGAGCGGGACGAGGTGCGGAGGTGGCGCGCGGCGGCGGTCATCTACCTGCGCAATCAGCTGAGAACCGCGCTCGACTTGATGGGTGTGGCCGTGCCGCCGCGGATGTAGGTTTCAAAGGTGCGAGGGGTGCGAATGGTGCGACGGGTGCGAGAGGTGCGTCCGAAGGTGCGATGTGCGATGGTTCGAACCCTCGGACCCGCATTCGCACATTCGCACGCTCGCACCATCGGACGCACCGCCGCACCGTCGCACCGTCGCACGGAGACGTGAATGCCGCTGATTGCGATTACTCCGTGCAGCAAGCTGCCGGACTACGAAGAGTCGGTCCGTCGCGCCGGCGGGGAGGTGCGCGAGCTCAATCGCGCGGCCAACTCGCCCGCGGATGTCATCAAATGCGTGCAAGGCGTGCTGCTGACGGGCGGCGGGGACGTGCTGCCGTCGATTTACGGCGCGACACCGCATTCGACCTTCGATCCAGCGGAGCCTGGCCGCGACGAGTACGAAATCGAGCTGGTGCGGCGGGCGATCGAGGCCGACCTTCCGGTCTTCGCGATCTGCCGCGGCATCCAGGTCCTGAACGTCGCGCGCGGCGGCACGCTCATCCAGCACATCCCCGAGGAAGTCGGCACGAACGTCGAGCATCGGATCAAGGAGCCGCGCTTCGCGATCGCGCACGAGGTGTGGCTGAACGCCGGCAGCCTCCTCGACCGCACCCTTCGTGAACGGCTCGAGGATGCGGATGCGTGCGACGTGAACAGCCGCCATCATCAGGCCGTCAAAGATCTCGGCGAAGGGCTCGTCGCCTCGGCAAGCGCGCCGGACGGTGTCATCGAAGCGATCGAAGACCCGAGCCGCCGCTTCTGCCTCGGCGTGCAGTGGCATCCGGAGAATTTCTGGAGAACCGGAGAATTCCGGACGGTGTTCGAAGCGTTCGTCGAGGCGTGCCGTCGTTAATCAGTGCAGCATCGACGTCCAGTTCGTAATGACGGTAATCGGCGACTGCGCAGCCTGCTCGTCGGTGACCTGGTCGATGAGGAACCGCTGGCCGTCCGGGAACACGTCGTAGACCCAGCCAGTCCCAAACCCGAGATACGTATTCGTTCTCAGGCGCGCCTCGAAGAGGCGTTGCACCGCTTCCACCTCGAATGCGCTGCCAGAGCCGTTCACCGCCGCCGACATCACCGTGTTCCCGCCGGTCAGGAAAAAGAGCTCCTTGCCGTCACGCCGCCATTTCGGATCTTCGCCGCCGCCGGTCGAGACCTGCCACTTGCCTCCCGGTCCCGGGAACGGTGCCACGTACACTTCGTTTCGACCGGATTCACCTGACTGATACGTGACCCACCGGCGGTCTGGCGAAAATCGTCCCTGCGTCTGGTTGAATG